>CAZDYB010000556.1:0-3481 GCA_964509045.1 uncultured Akkermansia sp. | reverse complement strand
GTGGCCCGCCGTCGCTTCGCTG
Organism: uncultured Akkermansia sp.; assembly: GCA_964509045.1. Lineage (GTDB taxonomy): Bacteria > Verrucomicrobiota > Verrucomicrobiia > Limisphaerales > UBA9464 > UBA6176. Next base: position 3,459 of record CAZDYB010000556.1, on the reverse strand, counting down.
CAAAGTAGATTTCAGACGCCAGCAACATCCCGGCCGCCTGCGAAGGTGGTCGGGTTTGTTTTGTTTGGCGGGACTCGCCAATCTTCAGGTGGACCGACAGTGAAGGCTTCCACACTGGACCATCGTGTTGCGCTTTCTGAGCGCACGAGAAGATTCTTCGTGGTTGATTTCTACATATGGGCCGGGTTTTGCGGTTGTCAGGTGCCTCCTAGCTCAGAATCTGATATCGCCGCGGCTTGACCTCCACTCCCATCATCGTCCCACCCCATCAACATCAGGCTCCCACGCCGACCAAGTTAATCTTTAGTTACGATCAGCTAAGCAATTGCGAGCAATCACCTCCAAGTACTTCCGCATCCCCAACTAAGGTCATGTAATTACTTTTAGTGGTCGGACTCCTCGCAATGACGCTGATAACAGTATTGAATGGGAATTTCGTTTCGACTTCTAAATCTAGCTGTCATAGCATTCGGGTTGTCCTGGGTTCCGGTCCAGGCGGCTCTTTTTACTTTCCAGCTGCCAACCCGACCGCTTGCTTCCCTCGATTTTTCACCTGTCATTGACTACCAATTGCAACGACTTAGCGGTCGGCTCGACCGGGTATCAATCGACGCCGTCATCATCTCGGATGATCCTCACACTTGGGCTCATGACTTTACCTTGCTAAAGGTAAACCCGACTGTTTCCAACGTTGACCTGATCGTCGGCGGACCTGCGATGGATGGTATATTCCTTCGTCCTGAACATCGTTACTACTGGACCAATGGTTTCGGCGGCACAGGTACTATAGTCTCCGGCGATGTCGTCATCGACCCTCCAATGGTGCTGACAGGCGATTCCACGGTGGATGGCTTCTTTCTCATCGGAAACGGGTTTGTCCGACCCGGGACATGGTCTGGTACGATGACCTTCCATGGTCTAACCCTAGTCCCGATTCCAGAGCCACTAACCTACCCCTGGATTGCCGCCAGCTTCATGGTTGCGGCCGCGGTCTGGTCCAGGCGCGCTCGGCGCGGTTTGTAATCAATGTTGATGCATTGGGTGGGTTGAAAGGGAAACGATCGACGAAGGGCGATGAGCACGCGTAGGAGTTCTTGCCGTCGCTGAAAAGTCATTGGACTGTCCGCAGCCGATAGTAACGGGCTGCTTCATCCAACCCAGGAGTAATGCTGAGCCTCCGCTCCATCCCCTCGTAGATCATCTCCCAGGATTCGGCCCCGAGCTGTTGGGACGATTCCACCCGGAACGGACCCTCTCCCCCAACCCATTCTAGCTCCCATCCTTCCTCCGTCTTCGGTCCGGACATCATCCGCAGTGATGATTCTCCCGCTCCAGGGAAAAGCGGCATCACTGGATCTCCCAACAAGACCAGTCCGAATCGCTCAACCGATTCCCCACCCCACTCCCGATGTTGAGCAATGGCGTCCCGAATCATTTCGCCCATCGGCGCATGCCTCCCCAACCTGCCCAACGCCCCTAGCCATCCCTGCGCCAAGGACCGCCACCCCAGACCCGGAATCGAGCCCGTCGCCGCCCAGACCGCATTGGCGCCACCGGCGGGTCGACGCACCAACTCTTCTCCCAACCCTTCCCCGGATGCCGATCCGAATTGGCCTATCCCACAGGTCATTCCCACCAATACCGGCGGTCTCGCCACCTTGGGCAGGTCCCTCACGTCCTCCATTATCAGATAGCCAGCCCCAAGCCGGTCCCGCCCACCGTGCCCCAGATATTGTATCAGTCTGGCTCCTTCAGTCAGCCCCCTCATGACTCCTCGACGCACTTGTTCGACGTCCAGTTCTCCCCGGATCGCCGTTGTCACCCGATATTCCTCCTCCAATTCCGACGCCATCATGCTGACGTCGGCAGGAAAGTCTCCCGCTCCATCCGCAGCATCGGCCACGAGCAGCACTTCCGGGACATCCTGAGTCTCCAAGATTCCAAGTCCGTGCCCCAATCGCTTGCCATACCAGTCCTGGAACTCTTCCAAGGATCTCACAGGAATCCTGCCCACCACCACCTCCGGCCAGCCATCTCCGTTTACATCTCCCAGCTCGGTCTCAAGAGGCTTGGTCCCTTCCACTCCTGCCCCGACCCAGACCAGCATGCGCGATGACTCCCCGCCCAGCGTCCCAAATCGGTCCAATCGTCCGTCCCCCACCAGAACCAAGTTCTTTGGCAACTGTCCCGCTTGGCTCCTGTGCCTCAGCCAGCGCCAGATGACTTCACCCTCCCGATGCCCAGCGCCAAATCCATCCACCAACCTTCCAATCTCCGTCCATCGACTGCGCCACCCCTCCCGGGCGTGCACTTCCGCCAGGGCGCGCCCGGCTGATCCCCATCCATCAGGAACGATAATCGCCACGTCCGCAAACGCACCCATCAGGGCGTTCCCGTCCCACCTACTCCGCCAGACGGCCTCCGGCTCCATCCAGTGCCCGTCCCCAACCACCCAGTACCGCTTCCCAGATTCCACCCGCCACATCAACTCGCCTTGCGTCGCTACCTCGGTCTCCATCTGGATACCCCCGGAATACCCACCCTCCCCAAACTCGAACACTTCGACCAGACCCCTCCCTCCCCAACCCAACCGAGCTGTCCCTGCCGCCAAGGCCTCCAGCTCCACCGGTTCCTCTCCCTTCCACCCGCGGATCTCCCGAATCCACTCGCACATGTCGACATAGGCAACCACTGCACGGTCCCCCTCGACCCGCCACCTCCAACGCAACATCTCCCCCTCTGACCATCCCGCCGCCACCTCCCAGCTCAGCCGATGCAAACCTCTCCCCTCCCACCTCCTTACACCCAGATCCATCCCATCCACCTCCAGACGAATCCCACCCCCAGCCGCCCCTGGGACGGATACCCACATCACCAACTCGCCTACCCCATGCCCGGGTTCCTCCGCCAACCAATCCAACCCAAACCGGCTCAGCACGGAATGCCCAGATAACATCGAACGCCAGAATATTCCGTCCCCGACGCGAGATGAGGGTACTACGCTGACTTCAATCAGATTTGTCTCAATCCGACTTCGCAATCGCAACGGTACACCCGGCGCAATGCCCCCGACGCCGGTTTCCCGTGAAACCACTGGCTGTTCACCTCCCCCCACTCCCGCTGCCAATCCCACCACCCACCCTGAATCCCGTCTCGGCCCCTCAGGCATCAACCATCGCACACACCCCCGAGCCTCATCCCTCTCCATCATCAACCGCGTACCGCCCCCATCCCTCACCCCCCAATCGTCGGAACTCCAAGCTGATGCTGCCTCCGACGCCGATAACCCCATCACTTCCCCCAAGCGGTCCCACGACAGATAAACAGGACCCGGGCGACTGCACCGCACATAGATCGTCGCACCCTCTGCCAGTCCCACCCAACCCAACAAAACGCACCCCATCCACCCGACAACCCAACCCGGCAGAGGCCTCCCCAACAACCCTGGACCAGTCACAC
>CAZDYB010000555.1:0-3483 GCA_964509045.1 uncultured Akkermansia sp. | reverse complement strand
CCAGGGTCGAAGGAAACGACCTGCACCGTGGTTTCAGGTCGGGTGGATTTCAACACAGACGGGATTGGGACGCGTTTCCGGCACCAGGACTCAACCCGTTGGGGTTGTCCCACCATCGGCCAGACTTCCAGGTGGCTCGTTCCTCGCAGCCCCGGGTTTTGCGCCCGAATCCCCTTGGGATTCACGACCGGTCAGGGGGTCAGGACGCGGGTTCCCACCCCTACCTCGCTGCCACCACGTTCGTGGTCACCGCGGAGGCGCGCAGACAGTAGACCGGCCGGGCCGGCTTTTCGTGACCGACGGTGGCGATGAACGTTCCGAGCGCCACCCCACCCGGGGGCGGCACGATCCGCCACACCGAAACCTGGCGGACGGCCGTGCTCCCAACCTCACTCCAGATGAGTTCACCGACGGTGCCTTCCACCGCGAGATCGCTCCGGACGCACACGACCGAATTGGTGGGAAGATGGGGCGCTCCGCTATCGCCGGTCGTGATGGTTCCGAGACTGACATAGCCCGGTGGCGGGATCGGATTGAAGAACCAGCCGTCCAGCGTGGCACGGCTGCCCGCATCGTTCCAGGCGTAGGCAAACCCCACTGGATGGGCGAAGGCGGAGGCGACGAGCGCTTTGCCAACCCACATCTTCGAAGGCGGACCACGGCCTGTCGTTCTTGGACGACGGACAGATGTCCCTGCGTGGCCGAAACGGAAGAGGTTCCCGCCGGCGGGGAGGCGCGGCTTCCAGAAACATCCCTCGAGCTCGGCCGTGCTGCCGGAGTCACTCCAGGTCACATCGAAAAGGTCGGTGGAAACCAATTCAATCTCCGGTGTCCGGGAAGGGCCGGGCGCGTCCAGGGGCGTCACCGTAACCTGATCAATGGTCGTCGCGGCAGGAGGGATATTTTCCAATTCGAGGGTGGCCAGGGTTCCCGACGCAGTGAACGTGAACTCGTTCTGAACCCAGGCTTTCTCGGTCGGGACTCCCAGGCTGCCGGCAAGGTACCACGGCCTCAGACCCGCAGAGGAGAAGCGGGCCGACAAATTGGTTTGTGCACCGTCGGACACACGAATCGTTCCGGCATGGGCATTGCCATCCAAGCCGGTGATCCAAAGGCTGACCAGGTAGCGCTGGCCGGGAGTCGTGGAAAAGGACTGTCGGACGAGGACGGCTTGAGTGGAATTCCCCAGATGCATGGCGTTGGCGCCTTCCCATTCCCGCTTGCCGGCGTAGGGCATCCCGAGCAGCACCGGTCCGTTCGAGCCAACGGCGGTCCAGCCACCGTATTCTGCAGATTGCCGGGAGGTGCCAGGCGCCTGGCCCAGTTCAAAACCGCCGTCCGCCAGAAGGTTGGCCGCCTGCCCCCACGGCGGCGGCGGTGGGCGGGTGCTCATGAAGAGCAGCGTGGCCACGACGCCCAGCGCGACCAGCGAAAGCAGGGGAACGGCGAGCCGCGCAGGTCTCCGCAGGCGGGTATGCCGGCGAGACGGTTCGGGTTGTTCCTGAAGCTTCTGGGGTTCGAGGCGCGGCACGCGCGCGAGCAAGGCCGGAAGCTCGCTGGCGTCTGCGAATGGCGCGAGGGCGGTCGCCACGTCGCCGGCGGTGGCGAATCGTTGCGCTGGGTTGCACGCGACCATGCGGTCGACCACCGCCACCAGGCCAAGCGGTAGTTCCGGACACCGCGTGGCGATGCTGGGGCAGGTTTCCTGGGTGATCCGATGCAGTTTGGCGTAGAGGGAAGACGTCGCGTCGGTCCCCTGATGGGGCGCCTGGCCAGCCAGCAGACGGTGGAGAGTCGCGCCGAGGCCATACACGTCGGCGCGGGCATCGACGGTCCGCGGATTCGCGATCTGCTCGGGAGCGACATAGTCCACGCTGCCAAGCAGTTCGCCGGACAACGTCAGGTCGCCGCCGATGTTCCCGTGGCAGACAAGCTGTGCGAGACCGAAATCGAGCACCTTCACCAGCGGCGCGCCATCGGGCCCGGTGGTGAGCATGAGGTTGGCGGGTTTGACATCGCGATGGATGAGGTTGCGCTCGTGGGCATGTTGGATGGCCAGCGCCGCCTGGCGAACCAGTTCGCAGGCCGCCGAAGGCGGCAGTGGCCCGAGAGCACGCGAAAGGGTGCTGAGATCCACACCCTCCACCAGTTCCATGCCGAGATACCAGGCGCCGCCACGCTGGCCGGCGTCAAATGCCTGCACGATGCCCGGATGGTGCATCGTGCCAATGGCAGCGATCTCGCGCTCGAAACGCGCCACCGCGACGGCATCCCGGGTGAGCGTGCTGGAGAGGAGCTTGACCGCGACGCAACGCCTCATCTGCCGGTGCTTCGCCCGGTACACCGTGCCGAAGCCGCCCTGGCTGATGACGCCTTCAAACCGGAATTCGGGGAACATTTCCTCCAGCACCGCGGCTGAATGGTCCGTCCAGATCGCGCCCGTCCCGCGCCCCAACGCGGCCGGTGGAGTGCGCGAAAGAAGTCCCGACCCGTCGGCTTCCAGCCCGCGGGCCAACAGGGAGTTCACCCCAAGGCGGTCCAGTCGACCGCCGTCGAAGCCTTCCTGTTCGGGCGTTGTCATCAATCCTCTTTGTACTGTCCGTGCGCCACCGCGGCGGCTTCTCTGCCACGGTTCCTCGGCCGTTGAACGCTTGAACCGAACCTCCGTCCAGCCAATGCTCGAGCCAATTCATCCTGGGTCCGTGGACGCCGAAAATCCATCCCTCTTTCCAGACACCCGTTGGACAATGGTCCAGCGTCTGCGCTCGTCCTCTGAACCCCAGAGACGGCAGGCGATCTCAGACCTGTGCCGGGCCTATTGGAAACCGGTTTATGCGTTCGCCCGGCGCTCCGGCCATTCTCCCCACGACGCGGAGGATCTCGCCCAGGGATTCTTTGCTCTCCTGCTCGGACGCGACCAGTTCCAAACCCTCACCCAGGAGAAGGGCCGGCTGCGGACGTTCTTCAAGGTGGCGTTCCGCAACTTCATCACCAGCGAGATCCGATTCAACCACCGCCAGAAGCGCGGAGGAGGAGTCGATGTCCTGTCGTTCGATCGCGAACCCGCCGAGCGTCAGTACCAGGAAGCCCTGGGGGGCACCGTCACCGCCGACGATGAGTTTGACCGGCAATGGGCTCGAACTCTTCTGGCACGCACTCTCACCGCCTTGCGCGAAAGGTTCCAAGCCCGTGGGCGCCTGGCGACATGGAACGAGCTGGAGATCTTCCTCGGCCCGGACGACACCGCCCCAGCCTATGGCGAAGTGGCCGCAAGACTGGGCCAGACCGAGAACACGATCGCTGCCGCCGTCCGCCGGATGCGGGACGAATTTCGCACCCTGCTCCGGCAAGAGATTGCCGACACGCTCACGTCAGGAGAATCCGTCGATGATGAATTGCGCTACCTCCTGCGGTTGGTGGGGTGAAGAAGGCAACGGTGTCCGGCGCGCCTCATAGGTAGACTTTCATAGCCATCCCCAGACT
>CAZDYB010000554.1:0-3487 GCA_964509045.1 uncultured Akkermansia sp. | reverse complement strand
CTTGTGAGGCGCGGAGATGGAGTGGGGTGGGTTTCAGAACCCGATACTACCATGACTTCAACGGGGCCGCGCCTTGTTAGGCGCGGAGATGAAATCACGTCAGCGGTGAACCTGGCCGCCATCCTACTTCAACGGGGCCGCGCCTTGTTAGGCGCGGAGATCTTCTCGTTTACGGTCGCGGACCGCGTGAGATTCGAACTTCAACGGGGCCGCGCCTTGTTAGGCGCGGAGATGGACCACTTCAGAGACCCTTGTCCTTCGGTCGATTCAGGTCAATGACGCGAGTGGGTCTTCGAGGAATACCCAGCGTGGCGACTTCACGCCAGGGAATGGAACAGGGTTGTCCTGAGCAGCAATGGTTTAAGGCGTGCGAGCGCCTACCGGGATGTTCGCAGCATCCGGGCGCTCGCGGGTTTCAAGATGTCAATGAACGGGACTCCGGAATGTGTCCGGGATCAGAAAACGTAGCAGGGAGCATCCATGTTCACGTAGGGAATGCCCAGCGCAGTGATGCATCGGTCGCCGCGACCTTCAGCGGGCCCAAGTCGGACAAAGATCACCTGATCCTCCAGGTGATGGATGATTTCCCTCAACTCGGACTCGAATCGGGCCTTTTCCATCGGAGTGAGGTCGCACTCGAACACCGAAAGCTGCAGGTGATCACCGTGGTTCTTGCACGCCCTGAAGATCCGGCGCAGACGTTTGTCGTCCGCAATGTCGTAACAGACAAGGTAGGTGGTGCGCATGACGAGGTTCTCCGGCATCAACGGGTGGTCAATGGCACATACTCCGGGATCTCGCCGGTGAGTGTACGGGCGAGGATCCGGGCCTGCAGCTCCAGGGCCCGTCGATAGCTGACCTTGTAGTCGAACAGTGGATGGGTCAGAAGGCTGTTCATCCGCTGTTCGTATCCGAGGAAGAACTTCTTCCTGCCGGCGGGAGTCAGGTTCACCGAATTGCCCGCGGAGACGAAGTCATCCGGAGTGATCATCCGGTTGTTGATGACACTCAACACGGTGCTTTCGGCGATCAGGGGTCGGAACTCCTCCATCAGGTCCAGGGCCAGGGCCGGCCGGCCGAATCGGGGTTGATGATAGTATCCCACGTAGGGATCGAATCCCACCGCCATGGCGGCAATGGTGCAATCCTTGGAAAGGACGCTATAGGCGAGCGACAACAGGGCGTTGACCGGATCGGTCGGTGGTCGTCGATGCCGGGTGGTGAACTCGAAGTTCAATCGGGGCGTCGCTGGCGTGTCGGACACCTCCGCACCTGGAATCTGGTCATCGGCGGCATCTGGCGCCTTGAGCATGCCACTGAACTGTTCGAAATAGGCGGCGGCCGCAGCGCCTTCGAGGCCCAGAAGCTGCTCCAGGGAATCCGCCTTCAGTGCGTCCGTCGCCGCCTGTTTGAGTCGGCCCACCGCAATGGGCGGTGGTTCGACATGATTCCGCATGAGCAGTGTCCGATGGTTGCGGATCTTGCCGTTCACAAAGGCCCGGGCGAGTCGCAGGGCAAAGGCATCGTCGCGGGCCAACCGGAACTGTTCGATCCGCAGGAACACATTCTTCAATCCATGCCCGCGTGTGATTCCATAGAACCAGCCGCCGCCGGAAAACAGCGTCACTGGAATCTCGGCATCGCAGAGTCCCTGCACCGCCTGGGTGCTGATCTGGATGTTTCCGAACAACGCCACATGGGAGACATCACTGAGTCGGACCTCGTCCAACAACCGATCCTCCTCCTTCACGGTCAGGGTCTCATCCCTGCGCCCCACGCGCAGGCCCGGTGTGTTGAGATACAACACCCGTTTGTCATCGCGCGCCGTCATCAGACGACGCGGCGGTTCGCAAGGAGTTGGTGTACCGAGGTTGGTGTCGGAGGAGGCGAGCCTCGACACTTCGTCCTCCATGGCTTTCGGTGACGGTGGCTCGCAATCCATCGTCCGACGGGCGAGCAATACCGTCTCGTCCGGCATACAGACCGGGGCGAGGGAGCAACGCTTGCACTTGGGTGAACCCACCAACGGAGGTGGGATCGGACCGGTCATGGTCTGGCGTGCCGATCCGATCTGCTCGAGCACCCAGGCCTCCCGTTCGGCGGTGAGTTCGAATCGGACCCGTTGCCGGGTTCCCCGGTAATAGATGACGCCTTCACGGCAGACATACCCATTTTCGCGCAGCAACAGGATCTGGACGCCCAACTGCATCTGGTCGGCAGGCCACAATTCATTGGCATCCCGGCCCTCGCGCGGTGAGCCGACCTTGTAATCGACCGGCACAACCTCCCGGGCGAATCCGTTCCCCTGTCCCGGCACCTCAACACATCCATGCACCTCGACCAGATCCAGCTTGGCCATCACCCCCAGCCGATCCGATCCCAGGGAGATGCTGCGGGAATGGATCACATCCGATTCCGGGCTGGGATCAGGGACAGGATCCGAACCCCTGGACTTTGTGATCCGACCGCTGGCGGCGGCAGGCAGGTCGCCCTTGCCTGAGTCGACCCGCTTATGGATGGCGGACCCGCGGACTGTATCGGCATTGTCCACGAAAACGCCCTCAACGTGTTCGTAATAGAAGAGGCGGGGGCAATAGACGAACTCGTTGAGCATCCGCGCCGGGATCAGGTCGGTTCGGCCGGAGTCACCGACCGGTGCACCAGCGGGTGCCGATGATGGTGCAGCTTCGCCCTTCAGGATGGCCACTGCTCGATCGAAGATCGGATGACCCGGGCCGGACGTTGGGATGGATGTCGGTTTCGGATCCGGTGCGGTGACCTGGATTGAGTCATCGACGATGCCCCTTGGCGAAGGATCGGGCGCAACCGAGTCCAGGGCAGGTTGCGGGAGATCAGGGATCGGTTGGGCGACGGCCTGGGTAGCGGATGAAACCGGTCTGGCGGGTTGATCAAAGAGGGAGCCGGTGCCGGTATCCTTGCGGGAAGCGCCTTTGGGCATGGTCCGCGTATAACCGGCTGGAGGCTTGGATTGCAAGCTGGGGGAAATGGAAAAATGAAATGTGGGTCGAAAAGGGCACTTTTGTGGGGTTATTTGGAAATTGGCGGGGGGAGATGAGGCGGTTGATCCCGGGATATAGGGTCGCAACCCGGCGGGAAATCGGGCAGGTAGGGAGACACTTGAGTGATCCCGGGCAGTAGCAACAAAGCCAACGGCGGGTGGGTACGAGAACGACCCTGCTCCGTTCGGAATCAGGCCGGGACAAAAAGGCCGAGGCCGAAGTGGGACGAAGAGCCAAGCGATATTGGGCCGGCGACTGGTTTTTCGAACGTTAGCGTGATTAAGTAGCCGCGTTTGTCGGAGTTGGTTTGCCCTGCGTCCCTGCTCGCCTTGCGATGAACCTTCACCCAACCTGCATCATCGACTGTAATGGCGGCGGGCTTTGCGTTCTTTCGCGTGGCCAGTTCCTCGGCAACTTGGGTTATCACGGAGCACGCATCCTTCACCCGTCCTTTGCGGTCATAGACG
>CAZDYB010000553.1:0-3491 GCA_964509045.1 uncultured Akkermansia sp. | reverse complement strand
CGCCCCATGGATCATCCCGCAACGGGGCGTTTTTGTGGCAGCCCCTGCAAGTCACCGGGGCCCTGTCAGCGGGATGTCCACGGTTTCGACCTGGATGCGCCAGTCCTCGAAGCGGGGTTCGACGGTCAGCAGGGCGAAGGTGGCGAAGCCGAAACCACAGCCAAGGCCGTAGATGCTGTCGGGCGTGACGTTCATGGTCCAGACCGAGCCTTCGGGCAGGGTGCGTTGCGGGCTGGTTTCAATCCGGTTGGTGAGGCCGGTGGGTTCGGCGTCGCGCGCAGCGGCGGATTCGCTTTCCTGCCAGTGTCGGAACATTCCCTGGCCGGCGACGAGGCGACGCATGATGGGGTTTGAGACGCCGGAATGTTGATGGGCGCGGATGACGGCGTGGAGCCGGGCTTGGCCCTGGCTGGCGGAGCGGAGGAGGTATTGCACGGCAGGTTGTCCGTAGATGAAGGCGCGGCCGGGATCCTGTGAGAAACCAGCTTCATTGTTGAACACGGTGAAGTCGTTCCACATGAATCCGATGGTGCCGGGTGTGGTGGGTGCGGCGGGGGTGAAGTCGATCAACTGACTGCGGGCCAGGGCTGCTTCCGAAGCTGGCTTCAACCAGTCGGGATGATCCCTGAGGAATCCGGCCTGTCGCAACGGACCCAGCAATTGGAATCGGTTGGTGCCTTCGGCGTTGAGCAAGGGTCCGGGTGAGAAACCCGGTTCCATGCCGCCGTGGCAGAGCTGCACATAGTTGGTGCCGCTTCCGAGATAGAGCACGACGGGAAGGAAATCGTGGAAGCGCAGCAGTTTCTCGGCGTTGAAGGATGAGCCGAACTTGGCCTGGCCTTCGGCCAGGAACCCATAGCGTGCCACGAGGCTGACATCCTCGTGATTGCCGCGGATCAGATGGAACCGATCCGGGTTGGCCATCCTGAGGCGGAGCAGGGTATAGATCACTTCGATGCCATAACTGCCGCGATCGGTATAATCGCCGAGGAAGACCATGTGGAGGTCCGGGTCGACGAGATTGAATCCATCGAGCAACTGGAGTTCGTTCAGGCGGTTGAGGACTCCGAGCAGGGAATGGATGTCACCGTGGAGATCGCCCTGGAGGAATACCCGGGCGCCTTCGGGCAGGACGAGCTTGGCGGCGAAGGGTTCGAAGGGAATCGCGGGGGGCTTGAACCAGGCGCGATGGACGTTGAGGAACGTCTCGCGGCGTGGCGGTGTGCCGAGCCAGAGGGTGGGGTTGGACAATGGCCCGTTGGTGGCCAGGGAAAAGAAGGTGTCGAGGGCCTGATCGATGCTGGTGAAGCTTTGAAGTGGAAGCAGGGACTTGGGCGGCATCCGGCCGTGAAGGACGCGGTTGGCGGGGAGCCTGGCACAGGCTGCGCGCCATTCGGCATAGGTCGGGAGGGGATCGGCGGCGCGGAGGAATCCGCCGGCGGCCAGGGCGAGTACGGCGAACCATTGAAGGCAGCGGTGGAAAGGGGATCTCATGTTCATTCTTCCTGGGTTCCCCGGAGGCGTTGGGGAACGACCTCGACGGAGCGGGTGCCGTCGCTGACCCAGATGGAGCCATCCTGGACGGTGACCTGCAACTGCATGGCGCGTTGGGCCATCGCGGCGAGGGCCTGGCTCTGGTCCGGGGGAATCTGCCACACCGTGAGGTTTTGCAGGCGGGTCAACCGGTTTTCGAGTCCCTTCCACCAGATGCCGGTACTGGAGGTGAAACTGTAGACGGTGATGCGCTCCACGCGGGCCGAGGATCGGAGCAGTCGTTTCTCGTCGGGTTGCCCAACCTCGATCCAGAGCAGGATGCGGCCGGTGGGATCCTTCTGCCAGAGACTGGGTTCGTCGGGTTCCCACATGTCCTTGGCGAATTCGAGCGGGGGTTCGTCCTGATCGGGAGGGGCGTTCAGGGTGAAGGCGAGGAGACGCACCAGCAGGCGTTCGTCGGTCTCCGACGGATGCCGTGCGAGGGTCACCGAATGGTCGCAATAGACATTGTGATCAATGTCCGACAATTGGATCTGGGCTTTGTAGATGGTCGCTTTGAGGGCCATGAAGATGTTTCCGGGCTTGAAGATGCACCGTTGGGGCGGGAGAGGGACAGGTCTTTGGTGGGACACGGAGATTGGCGTGGGGGAACCCTGGCCCGCTCTGGATTTCCGTTCGTTGGCTCCCTGCGGTTCGACTGCCTTGTTCGTGACCGTCCGGTCGGCTTTCACCACAGGGGACAGCCGGGTTCACCGAAGGGGGCAAAGGTGGGGAGTCGGAAGGGAAGGGGATGGATTCCGTGTTCCTGGGGAAGGGTCATGTCGGGACGAAGTCGACGAGGAGATGGGCGCCGGTGGCATTGGGATCGGTGACGAACTGGGGGATGCCGTTGACGACATCGAGGGAGGCGCGGTGGGTGTGGCCGGCGAACACGGCGAGGAGATTGGGGGCGGAGAACACTTCACGATGGAAATCGAAGGTGATCCGGGTGTGACCGCCCTCGCGCCAGCGGACCCGGCGTTCGAGTTGATGATTGCGATCGGTGGCGGCGCTCCAGTCGGGATGGCCGCAGCCGAATCCGAGGGAACGACCCGGTGCATGCAATGGGATGTGGACGCAGAGGATGAAGGGGGTGTTGGAAGCGATCTGCTGACGGAGGAAGTCGAGTTGGGCGGGTTGGATTTCGTAGGTGGAATTGTCGATGGCGACGACCCGGACGCCTTCGGTCTCGCGTACGGACATGAGGGGAGGGTCACCGCGGTAGAGGGGGAGGAGACGTTGCCGGGTCCAGGTGTCGCGCAGGGTGTCGAGGGGGCCGTCCATGCCTTCATAGTGCCAGTCGTGGTTGCCGGCGGTGTAGAGGCTGGGCAGGCCGGATTCCCGGAGTTGGGCGAGGACCCATTCGACGGCAGCTTCAGAGGGGAAACTCACGATGTCGCCGACCATGGCGACCAGACTGGACTTGTTCTTCTGCGCGACGCGGAGCGCCTCGACGAAGCCCTTCTCGGGATCGGTGGGTTCACCGGATTCAAAATGCCGGGTCTGGTTGTAGGCCATGGCCATGCGACCGCTGAAGGAGCGGAAGGGTTTTCCCCGGTCGTCATCACGGAAGAGATGGGTATCGGCGAGCATCAGCAGGTTGAAGGCCCTGGCGAGGCCGGGCGTGAGGATGCGGATGCGGTTGCGGTCCTGGGCGAAGGCGACGGGTTGGCGTGGGGAGGAGGGACGCTGTTGGGCGAAGGCTGGCAGACTGAGGCTGGCAATGGCGCCGCCCTGGACGAAGTGGCGGCGGGAGAACGGGTGCATGGATGCACAGTGGTGGGTGGGAGCGGATTGAAGTCAACCCGGGGCGATACGGGATCTGGCAACATCGTTGATCGCCTGTGGCGGAGCGGGCAACCCGGGTCGTGAGGGAAGCGACGCCCCGGGTTGGTCCTCGAGGGATCGCAGTCGGGTTTTCAGAATGGGAACTGCTGATCGTTCTTGGCAGGGATTGG
>CAZDYB010000552.1:0-3497 GCA_964509045.1 uncultured Akkermansia sp. | reverse complement strand
CCAGCCTCGACTTTTCCTGCTCCGCCCAGAACCCCATGGCCCTGGAGTTGAAAGGCGGGAGGACACTGTTTCCAGAAAATCGGCTCCAACCCTGTCCATCAGCCTTCCAACAGGTCTCCTGCAGGCGCACTGGAACGGGACCGGAACGGTGGACTCGGCCATCAGCCACAAGGGGCCAGGATGATTTCCCCGGTATTCGCCACCTCCCGACACATTCAAATCGGTTGGCTGGGAAACCTCCCCAACCTGACCGCACGCCAGGAATCTCGTCACGCCCATCGGAGGCACATCATCGCGAAGTTTCGGGATGCCGCTCGGGAAAGTCCTGACCCAAAACAAATCCTGCGCTTCCAGGGTGGGCTCCATCCCCAATTCTTCAGTCCACTTTCCCAAGACGACAGCAGGGCGCAAGAGCACGGCCAGACGCAGAACCAGGCGCAGAACCAGACGCAAAAAGGGCCGCTTCGTTGCCGAAGCGGCCCTTGCGGAAGCCAATCCAGATTACTTCCGACGGAAGAGCAACAGCGAGCCGAGACCCAGAGCCGCGAGGGCGTAGGTGGAGGGCTCGGGAACGAGCGCGAAGCTCGTGAAGTTCGCCAGCGTGGCAGGCAAGCTCGGAGGAGTGCCAGCGCCACCGAGGGCGGCGACAGTGAACGTCACGTCACCCTTGTAGAGGGCGGCACCGAAGGATGCACCGGAGGTCACGTCCCAGGCGCGGACCATCATCTCGGCGCTGGCGCCGGGGGCGATGAAGGGAACCGTCATGCCGGAAGCGTTGAACAGACCGGCGTTGTTGCCGGTGAGGGGAGCAACGCCCGTGAAGGCAGCACCGTTACGGAGCACCGTCTCGAAGTTGCCGGAGGTCGGGTTCTTCACGAGAACGTCCACAAGGAAGTTCGCGCCAGCAATCGGGGTCACGCCATCCCGGTCATAGATCAGGGGGCGGCCCGGGGTGTTCAGGTTCGACAGGGTGAACGTTCCCTGAGCGAAGGCGGACGAGGCCACCACGAGGGAGGCAACGCCAGCGAGCAGTTGAGCTTTGTTCATGAGTGATTGGTAGTTACGGATCTAATTTGAGCGAAACCCAAAACTTACAGCGTGAAAGTGCGGGTCCAGTTCTTCGAAGCCTCGTTGTTGAGGACGAAGAAGCCTTCCGCCACACCGACGGTCGGAGCGCCATCCAGCCACTCACCACCGAGCGAGGTCGCCTCGACGTAGCTGCCGCTCACGAACTGGTACACGGTCTCGTCACCGACCGGATACTCCAACGCGGCCAACGTGCCTGCCTGGGGCAAAGCCGAGGAACGGATGGTCAGACCAGCGGGGATCGAAACAACCTTACCGACAGCAACCTCACCAACGAAGGTGATCTTGACGTCGCTGCCGATGGCGTTGGCGAAGAAGCCGCCGCCGGGTTCAACAACGATGTCATCCCCTTCGATCCACTCACCACCCAGGGCGGTGGAGCTGACGAAAGCGCCGTTGATGAAGTGATAGAGAACCAGATCACCGCTAACCTTGATGACCTGAGAAACGGTGTTGTTGCCGTTGTTCAGGGGGTTGGAGATGATCAGGAACTGGCCATTGGGCACCGTCTTGTTGACGTAGCCCACGATGTTTTTCGATGTCGTTTGAGCGAGCAACGAGCCACCTGCCGCGATGGCGGCGGCCGCGAGGAGAAGAGCGTTAGTTCTCATGGATTGGCTTTTAACTTCCGTGTGTGGGGACACGTTGCCCAAGTCACCCCTCAAACGTCAACTGGTTTTTCCTCCATCCCCCCGTGAATCTTCCCAAAGGCCCGCAACCGTCCGCTCCTTGCGGCGTTTGACCGCTCATGGTCCCATCCGGAGACATGTTGCGCCGCGCCTCCATCCCGTTGTCCAGCGTCCTGGTCCTCGGCTCATTGCTGGCAATCCGATTGCCCGCCGACTCGCCGGCCACCAACTCCCCGACCGAAAGCATCGCTACGCCGGTCACCCAACCCGTCGACAGCCCCGCCGATACCAATCCATTCCGGATCATTCCCGCCAGGAACGCCTTTGGCATCAAGGATCCGCCGCCACCACCACCACCCGTCGAAGAAGCTCCCCCTCCTCCGCCTCCACCCCCTCCAGCCAACGTCACCCTGACCGGATTCTCGCTCTGGAAGGGGCGCAAGAAGGTCTACCTCCAGGTCACCACTCCAGGAAGCAAGAATCCCATCTACCGGGATCTCGAGGAGGGCGCCGAACAGGATGACATCCGAATCCTGGCCATCGACGAGAAGAACGAGACGGTTCGCATCCTGAATGCCGGGCAGGAATTCACGCTGAACTTCAAGGAGAATGGCGCAAAGCCCTCTCCCACTCCGGGCGGCGCACCCGGAGCAATCCCGACTCCGGTCAACACCACCGTCGCCAACGCCTCCCAGGGCCGCGGTGGACCCGTGGTCATTGGCCGCGGCGGTGTGACGGATGCCAATTACAATGGAGGTCTTCAGGCTTCCGGCATCCCGGGGGCCACCATGGGAACTCCCAGTCAGGCCGCTGGAGCCCTGGGAACAGTTCCCGGCCGACAGCTCCAGACAATGAACAGTCCCGATACCATCCCAGCCAACGCCGTCATCGCGGTACCCGGCCAGGATCGGGTGGTGGGAGGCGTCCGCATCCCGGCGCCCCCGCCCCTGCCAGTGCCCGACATCCCCCTGCCGCCCGGTCAATAGCATCCGGGCCAAGTTCCCGTTCCCGGGTCAAATCCCCGGACGGATCCGGATCGGGACGCGATGACATTGCAGGCAAGGGGGTGATTGACCCTGCATCGGGCCGTTCATAACTTCGCCGCCCGTTTATGCACGTGCTTGTTTGTGACCCGATCTCACCCCGAGGCATCGCCTTTTTCCAGGCCCGACCCGAATTCAAGGTCACCGTGCTTCCGAAACGGTTGTCCGAGTCCGAACTGATTCCCCTCCTCTCCGACGTCCAAGCCCTGGTCGTCCGATCCGAGACCAAGGTGACCCGCGCCCTCCTCGAGAACGCCCCTCAACTCAAGGTCGTCGGCCGCGCCGGGGTGGGAATCGACAACGTCGATGTCGAAGCCGCCACCCAGCGCGGTGTGGTGGTGATGAACACCCCGGCCGGGAACACGATCACCACCGCCGAGTTGGCCTTCTTCATGATTGGCGCCCTGGCCCGCAAGCTCCCCGCGGCCCACGCCTCCATGGCCGGCGGCCGATGGGACCGCAAACAGTTCCAGGGAACCGAACTCCTCGGCAAGACCCTCGGCGTGCTCGGTGCCGGACGCATCGGAACAGAGGTCGCCAAGCGCGCCCTCGCCTTCGGGATGCGGGTCGTCGCCTACGATCCCTTCCTCAATGACGCCCGCGCCCGCCAACTCGGCATCGAGGCCGTCTCCGACCCGGACGGCGTCTATCGCGAAGCCGACTTCATCACCGTCCACATGCCGGTCACCTCCGACACCCGCGGGATGCTCAATTCAGAAGCCTTCGCCCGCATGAAACC
>CAZDYB010000551.1:0-3511 GCA_964509045.1 uncultured Akkermansia sp. | reverse complement strand
ATCTTGCCGACCAGGAACGGGGCGATGAGGCAGGCAATGCCCGCGTAGGGCAGGATGGGCCAACCGAACAGTTCCACCGCCAGGACCCAGCAGGCGAGGCGTGCGTGACTGGCTCCCGCAAAGACGGCGGCGATTCCCACCGATGCGAGCAGTTGGGTTGGCACGCCCAGCCATGTCGCCATGAGGTGGCCTGAGCAGGCGCCAATGAAGAACAGCGGGGTGACTTCACCGCCCTTGAATCCGGAGCCGAGTGTGATGACCGTGAAAACCAGCTTCCACAGCCAGTCCAGGGGGCCGATCGGATTGGATGTCATGTCGGCGATGGCCGTGGTGATGGAGGGATTGCCGGGATCTACGGGCAACATTCCCAGACCCAGAAAGGCCCGGATTCCGAGGATCTGGGTCAGGGCGATGATGAGCACTCCTCCGATGCAGGGTCGGAGCCAGGGAAATGGAATCCGGGCAAAGCCCTTGGCCGCGGCTTGGCCGGCGAGGATGAAGAGGCGTGCGACGAGGCCGAATCCGACTGCGGCCAGGCCGCAGGCCGCCAGCCAGCGCAGGGGGAAGGAGCCCAGGGCGGGCGAGACGGGGTCTGGCAGGGTGAGGCTGAAGACTGTGTGATGCGCTCCGCTCAGCGAACAGACCCCGTGTGCCAGCCATGCGGCAGCGAGGCAGAGCGGCAACTGGCGCCATTCGGGTTTCGAGGGACGAGCGCATTCGATGGCGAAGAGAGCGGCGGCGCAGGGCGTGCCAAAAACAGCGCCGAATCCTGCGGCCATTCCGGTCAGCAGGATGATCCGACCCCGATCCGGCGTGAGACGGAGGGCCTGGACGATGCCGGCGGCGATGCCGCCACCCAGTTGGATGGCGGTGCCTTCGCGGCCGGCGGATCCACCGGTGAGGTGGGTGAGCAGGGTGGTGCCGAGGATCCATGGGGCGAGTCGAAAGGGAACCCTTGCCGATCCGTCCCGGGCGGCTTCGATCAGCAGGTTGGTGCCCCGTGCGGCCGGTCCGGCGCCATGGGCGGTGATCCAGACGATGCCGATCCCTGCAATGGGGAGGAGACCGATGAGCCAGGGCTGTTCCTGATGCAGTCGGGTGACCCATGCCAACGACTCGATGAAGGCGGCGCCGGCGATGCCGGAAGCGATCGACACGGCGACGAAAGCGGCCGTGACCCGCAACCGGTCGTCCTGGGATGAGTTGGGCGCGGGGGGCGAAGATGAATCCGGATCAGGCACGTCGAGCGGGATGAACGATGAAGGAGGGGGGCAACGGGAGGAAGCCTCGGTTGAACCCGGGGTGAAACTGTGCGGAACCCCGGGTTGCTGCTTGTCGAGGACGTCGCTGAAGCGTATCGGCGGCGGATGTCGTGGCGGGTTGTTTCAGGATGGATGGGGATGCTGTTGCTGCTGGTGACGGGTTGTCAGTCGGTGCCCGATGGTTATGAGGCCTTGCCGCCCAGTGGAGTCCCGGTGAATGACCCGGTCCGATCGATGGAAAGGGTGGAACCTTCCATGGGAACCGGGCTGATCCCGACACCGGAGCCGCGTTCCGCGCCTGTTCCAACGGAGCCGGTTCCGGTGGTGTTGGAACCGACGACGGTACCGGTGGTGCCGCTCCAACAGGGGGTACTTCCAGCGGAGGCCCCGCCGGTGCCGGAGTTCAGCCCGGCGGGACTGGGTCCGGGCGACTGGTTGGATCTCGAGTTGGCGTTGAGGGAGCGGGGTTGGTCGGGATTGACGCCTGCCCCGCGGGGGAAGGATTCGCGCCACGAATCCACCGGCCCGGGCGGAATGCTGGCGGTGGTGGTGGGGCAGAAGAAGATGTGGTGGAACGGAACCCAGGTCTGGCTCGGGTTCGAGCCTCGATTCGACCGGGGCCGGGTCCGGATCCACCGCCTGGACCTGGAATCGCATCTCCAGCCGTTGATGTCGGGCGGCGGATTGCCGTCGGTGTCGGCGCGGACGGTGGTGATTGATGCCGGACACGGGGGGCGCAACCCGGGGAGTCGGAGCATTGCGGGAAACCGGTTCGAGAAGGAGTTCACCCTGGACTGGGCATTGAGGCTTCAGGGGATCCTTGAATCCCGGGGTTGGAAGGTCTGGATGACCCGGACCAACGATGCCGACATCAGTTTGGCGGAACGGGTGGATCTGTCGGAGAGCACGGGAGCGGCGCTTTTCATCAGCCTGCATTTCAATTCGGCCTTTCCGAGTCGGGATCCTGCCGGACTGGAGACCTATTCCATCACCCCGCGCGGCATGGCTTCCCATGTGGTCCGGGATTATCCGGATGACCCGGCGAAGGCCTATCCTGCGAACGTCCACGACGCCGCGAGTCTTCGCCTTGCGGTGGCGGTGCAACGGTCGGTGTTGGCGGCGACAGGTCAGTTGGATCGGGGCGTGCGCCGGGCACGATTCATGGATGTGCTCCGATGGCAGAATCGGCCGTCGATCCTGGTGGAAGGAGGTTACCTGTCGAATCCGCAGGAGGCTGGAAAGATTCAGACGGCGGATTTCCGCCAAAAGCTGGCCGAGGCCGTGGCTGCGGGCCTTCCGTGAGCCTGTCGGCGGAAGACCCGGCGGACGCCGTGGGGAAAGCAAAAAGGCAGGTGCATCTGGCAGGATGCACCGGCCATGGAAGGAAACGGCGGGCCTGGCGCAGCCGATGGAACTGGCCATCCAGGGGCGGAACCACCGTGGGCGGTGACACCGCGTCCGGGACATCGGTGTAGGTCCCGGTCAGGGTGTTTGCCTGTTGAAGGGTTCCGCCGGTCCAGGAGATCGAGACGGCATCGCCGGAGCGGGCGATGGTGAGGGTTGAGGGAGTGACGGTGGCGAAGATCTCCGGACCTCCTTCCACGATCCGTCCGAGGAACGAGCTGGTGGTCAGGGGGCCACGGGAGATGATGCGGGCCGGACCGATTTCGGGATCCCGGGCGTCGGGCTGGACACAGGCGCCGAGGGGGACGCGATCGTTGAGGGCCAGGACCTGTTCCGGGGTGAGGAGGTGATTGTTGTAGATGGCGACCTCATCGATATCGCCCTCGAACGGATTGTCGCCGAGGCCGGATTTGGCGTTGTAGGCGCCGATACCGAGGTCGGCGGGTTCACCGAAGTCTTCGGGGACTTCGAGATTGGCGGCGTAGAGGGCGGTGGGGTTCACGTTGACGGGCTGACCGTTGACATAGGCGGTGAGGACACCCTGCCATTGGATGTTGCCATTGCCGCCGGGGTCACCGTTGTCGACCTCGGGTTGCCAGGTAAAGGCGAGGTGCTGCCATTGACCGATGGTGTAGTCGGTGTCGGTGAGGACGTCGGAGCCGGATCCACCGGCACCGCGGAACATGCGGAAGACCCAGCCATGACCCTCGGAGGCTGGGTAGGAGAGGTTGGGATTGCGTTGGAACATGACCCAGCCGGTGCGACCGGTGCCGCCGACCCAGCGATTGTTGACCGGGGATTGGCCGCCCTGTTGATCGCGCATGGGCCTGACCCACATCTCGAAG
>CAZDYB010000550.1:0-3514 GCA_964509045.1 uncultured Akkermansia sp. | reverse complement strand
GACGAAGGCATTGCGGAGGTAGATCCAGCCGCAACGACCGATCCTGCTGCATGGATGCGGCTGACCCGGTTCACCAGCGCGACCAACCCCACGCCAACAGCCCGGCAAACAGCCCGGCCAGACTCAGTTCCGCCAGCGGCACACGCCTCAAGCCCAGCACCAGCAACGGCAAGGTCAACCAGACCATTCCCGTCGTCACCACCGCGGGCCCCAGTGCATCCGCCGTCTCCATCGCACCGCGACTCCATCGCGCTCCCGATTCAATCAACGCCTGCAGCAGCGCAACGCCGGCGATCGAGACCCAGAGTCCCGGAATCCGTGCCGGAGCCATTCCCAGCAACGTCACCGCATCCACCACCGCCTTCCAGACCATCCAACGCACGTCCCCCGTCCAACCCGACAACAACGCCGCCAGCCAACCCGCCGGATTCAATCCCATCAACACCCACATGGCCCCAGCCGCATCCCGGCCACCGGCAGTCTGCCTCACCGCCATCGCCCGCGCCGCATTCGCCACCCGGCCATTCACCCACCGCTGAAGCCCGATCATCCGTCCCACCGCTCCGCCCACCACCAATCCCCCCAACGCCAACAACACGATCAACCCCACCCCGCGTCCCGTCATCCTCCAACCCTGGTAGACCGCCCAAGCCGCCAACAACACCGCCGTCCCCGCCAATCCCTGCCGCAGCCACCCCTGCCGCCCCACCCAACCCGCCAGTCGCGTAGGTCCCCACACCCATCCCACCAGGACCAGCAGAATCAAATGACACATCCAACCCGTCACCCCCACATCCTCCCCACTCCCAGCCCGGGATCAACCCCCCAACGCCGGCTTGCTCCACAGCCTTTCCCGCCGAGGCTCACCCCATGGCCAGCGGCAACGACGACGCCAGCCAGAAGCAGAAGCCCGCCAAATCCCTCTTGCTGGGGGTGGGTCTCGATTCAGACGGCCATAAACGGCTCACCACCGGCAAGAACTTCGCCCTCGTCGGTGGCACCGCCGAAACCCACGAGGCCATGACCGAGACCGCCATCAAGATCAACGAGAAGCTCGCCCGCCGCGGCAAGGAACTCCACCAGGTCTCCCGCGAGGAATTCGATGACATCGCCCACGAGGTCGGGCTGAAGCCCGGCAATCCACCCAGCAATCCCGACCAGAACTGACCAGGCGCACCCCCCAACGGCGCTCCCAGGTTGCATCCCTCCACTTCCACACCACGGTCAACCATGCGCCAATTCCTAACCGTCGACGTCCTTCGCCCCGTCCTCCTGGCCCTCGCCCTCTTCAGCCCGGTCACCTGCTCCCTCGCCACTCCCGCCGCCATCGACGTCGCCCGTCAACTCAACGAGGCCTTCGTCGCGGTCTCCGAACGCGCCGCCGCATCCGTCGTCGTCGTCCGGGTCGCCCAAACGATCGGTGCCGCCGACGGCGATGACGAACATCCCCTGCTCGATTCAATGCCCGAGGAACTCCGCCGTCAGTACAGGGAGTTCCTCGGCCGGGAACGACAGAACCGCGAACGTTTCGGCCCGCGCTTCAATGGCGAAGGCTCCGGCATCATCTATCGCGAGGACGGACACATCCTCACCAATGCCCACGTCGTCGATGGCGCCGAACGCGTCCGCGTCCGACTCCGCGACGGCCGCGAATTCGATGCCGAAGTCCGTGGCTCGGATCCCGATTCCGACATCGCCATCCTCCGTCTCAAGGAACCCGTCGAGGGACTCCGTGCCGCACGCTTCGGCAATTCCGATGCCGTCCGCGTCGGCGAGTTCGCCATCGCCATCGGTGCCCCCTACGAACTCGAATTCTCCGTCACCTTCGGCCACATCAGCGCCAAGGGCCGCGCCGGTCTCAGCGGAAACATGATGGACGAGGACTTCCTCCAGACCGACGCCAACATCAATCCCGGCAACAGCGGCGGACCCCTCCTCAATCTCGACGGCGAAGTGGTCGGCGTGAATTCCATGATCCGCGGCGTCGGCACCGGCATCTGCTTCGCCATCCCTTCCAACCTCGCCCGCGAAGTCGCCGAACAACTCATCGATGCCGGCAGGTTCCAACGCTCCTGGCTCGGCGTCGAAATCCTCACCCTGCGCGACTCCGAGGAACTCCGGAACTTCTTCGCACCCCTCGCCGATGGCGTCGTCATCCGTCGCGTCGTCCAGGACGGCCCCGCCGCCAAGGCCCAACTCCAGCGCATGGACGTCATCCGCTCCGTCGATGGCCGCCCCGTCAGCACCGTCCCCCATCTCCGCCGCGAGATCACCCGCAAGAAACCCGGCTCCGATGTCCACCTCGCCATCCAACGCGATGGACAATCCATGGAGATCGTCGTCCAACCCGAGGCCATGCCGGATCCGGAAGAACGGGTCGCCGCACTGCCCCGGAATCGGCGCGCCCCCCGGCCCGAATCCGAATCCGAATCCGGATCCGATGTCACACCCGAATCCGGTCCGGCCCCCGAGCCGGCCCAGGAATCCGCCGCTGCACCTCCCACTCCCCCATCAACTCCCGTCGTCACCCCGGAACCGGCCGCCGTGGCGTCCATCCTCGGACTCACCGTTCAAACCTCGGATCCGGATCTCGCTTCGCGCTATCGCTTTGGAAAGACCGAAGGCGTCGTCGTCACCGCCGTCGAGGTCGACAGCCCCCTTGCCAACTACTCGTTCCAGCCCGGCGACCTGATCTATGAGGTCAACCGGCGTCCGATCAAGGCCATCGCCGATCTCACAGACGCCCTTCAGACCGCTCAGGCTCGCGCCAGGAAATACCAGATCCGCTATCTGCGCGGTGGTCGGAAACTATCCGCCATGGTGCTGGTCGATCCCTCCGATTCCACCGACTCCAGACCGGCCGTGTCTCCCCATCCATGAAGGTCTCCCGGTTCATCCTGTGCCTGATCCCGCTGATCTCCGCGCTGCTGTGCGGATGTCGTTCCTTCGAAAAGGATTGGGCCGCCGCCCACGCCTCCGCAGACGGCAACCGCACCCAGGCGCTCGGCACCGCTTCTCTGCCCATCACCGGCCGTTGGATCGGTACCTGGCAGAACACCAACAACACCCACGCCGGCCCCCTCCGTGCCGTCGTCTGGCAGGAATCCGAGAACCGGCTCCGCGCCCGCTTCCATGCCGGTTGGGGTTCCCGTTCCGGCAGCTTCACCAGTCCCCTCGACGGTGAATGGAACGGCTCCCGTTACGCCTTCACCGGACGCCGCCGCATCCTCGGCGTCCTCATCGAGACCTCTGGCGACATCACCAAGGACAACTTTACCGCCCGGTACGACAGCCGATTCGATCGCGGCACGTTCACCCTGCATCGCGAGTAGTCCTTCACCCGCCGCCCCGCCCCCCTCGGGAACGCGGAAATCATTCCTTCCCATTCCTTCCGCTCCGCGTTCTTCGCGGATCCCTTTTCCTCAAACGGGCGAGCACATACCAGCCCGGGGTCCCACCACAGGTCCGAGCCACGGCTGCCGACGCGTTTCAACCGTGCACGAATCCCAACGGG
>CAZDYB010000549.1:0-3517 GCA_964509045.1 uncultured Akkermansia sp. | reverse complement strand
GTTGGGCAATCTCGCCCTCCGTGAGCACCGAACTTCCACATCCGTGCCGTGTGAGTGGGGAAGGTTTGACCCCGGGTGAACGCCGGGAGTTGATCCTGCCGGGCGGGTTGAAGATGGCGTTTCGATGGATACCACCGGGAGAGTTCTGGATGGGGGATCGGGGAGGACGCACCGACGAAGAACCGGTGCACCGGGTGGTGATTGAAGAAGGGTTTTGGCTGGGTGAAACGCCGGTGACGCAGGAGGAGTTTCTGGCGTGGAAGGCGAATCACAGGTTCGGGTTTCCTGGGAAACCCCGTTATCCGGCAGTGCAGGTTTCATGGCACGATGCACGCAAGTTCTGTGGAGGCATGCATGCGGAGTGTCGGAAGCAGTTGGTGGGGAAGTTTGGTAGAATGGCGCTGTGCCTGCCGACGGAGGTGCAATGGGAGTATGCGTGTCGAGGGGGTAGTCGGACGGAGTACTACAACGGGGATGGCGAGGCGGGGTTGGCAGAGGTTGGCTGGTACCAGGGGAACTCGTTCAACCACACCCAAAGGGTTGATGAGAAGGATGAGTGTCATCCTTGGGGATTGACGGGAATGCATGGGAATGTGTGGGAATGGTGCTTCGACCCGCACGAAGCCGAAGGCTACCAGCGACGATGGGATGGGATGTCGGACACTGAAATCGTCAGCCGTGAGGAACAGTTGGCTATGGTGGAAGCTGAAGGCAACCCGGGACGCATTCTGCGAGGCGGTTCGTGGATAAGTGGCGCTGACTGGTGCCGGGCGACCTTCCGGTCCCGGAGCAGGCCCGAGATTCGCTCCGGCGTAATCGGCTTCCGCGTCTGTCTGGTCCCCAGAGGCGGTCCATCCGGAGCAGGAAAAGGGGGAACCGGAGTCGGAGAGCGAAGCGCGAGGGACGAGCAGGCGAAGCGAGACGACGGAGGCGGATTTGGCGCGGGACTCAGGAGGTTTCGGGAGCGGTGAGGCGGGGTGGCACACGAAGACACGAAGGCACGAAGCGGAGGAACCCATGCCGGTCCGGCTAACCAGGGTGCATCCCCTTCGTGTCTTCGTGGGTTAGTTTGAGGAAAATATTGTTGGGGGTTTCCAGGGACAGAATTCCCCGAACCCACATTTACGTCCGTCGTGCGTGGCGTGATTTCCCCGCTCGCCTGACTGACGAGGGAGGACTCACACGAAGACACGAAGGCACGAAGTGGAGGAAGCCATGCAGGTCCGGCTAACCAGGGCGCATCCCCTTCGTGTCTTCGTGTGAGAAAAAACGCAAACGGTGGCGTGACTCGAATCTTGGCTCTGATCGATGGCCCGCCGTAGCCTCCGCGCATCTCCCGGAGACGCCTCGTTGTGCGGGCGCGGACTGCGGGATGAAACAGGCGCGGCAACCATGGCAACCAAAGTCATTCGAGAGGCGGAATCGGCACCGGTGTGGGGATCCGTGGAAGGATCCGAAATCACGGACATCGTGCTGGGCGAGCTCAAGAAGCCCGGTGAGGTGGCGATGACACTGGATTCGCTGCCGAACCTGGCCGAGAACTTTTCCCAATTGCGATGTCTTCGCCTGTGGCATGTCGCCGGTCTGCGATCCCTCGGGGATTTGCCGGCGACCCTGACGCGCCTGGAGGTCCGGGGATGCCCGGACATCGGGTCGGTGACGGTGGCCGAGGGAGGCGGGTTGCAGTTCCTGATCCTGGAAGGATGCCCGGCATTGCGTGAATTGACGGTGCAGCCGGGCGGTGCGGAGTTGGCCCAGTTGAAGGAGTTCAGCATCCGGGACTCGCCGCAGGTGCCGGAAGCCGCGGTGCATGGAGTGGTGAAACGGGCACCGGCATTGCGTTGGTTGGATGTGAGTGGGTCGGAGACGCTCACCCGATTCGGGGATTTGCCGAAGGCCTTGGAACGGTTGGATGCGAACCGGTGCGACAAGCTGACGACCGTTCCGTCGAAATGGCCACGGTCGCTTCGACGGCTTGGCCTGAGGAATTGCACTGGGCTCAAGGTCCTGACGGATCTGCCGGATCGCATGGACTACCTCGATCTGGCGGGAGCGAAATCACTCGTGGCTTTGCCGAAGGCATGGGGACTGACGACGCGGACGTTGTTCCTGCATGGGTCTGGAATCACGGAGCCACCCACCAGCGAGCATGGCGAGGGGGCGGACACCAATGTGGCCAAGGCGACCCGCGAGTATTTCACCGGGTTGGATCTGACCGGGGCGGGCGAGGTGCTCCGGTGCAAGGTGCTGTTCCTGGGAAATGGCGGGGCTGGGAAGACGGCACTGGCCTTGCACGTGATCGGGAAACATCCGAAGACGGATCATCCTGGGAATTCAACGCACGGGGTGCAGTTCCGGGATTGGCGGGTGGACATGGATCGGGACGGGGTGCAGCGGGAGGTGTCGGCGCATCTATGGGATTTCGGCGGGCAGGATCTCTATCACAACACGCATCGGATCTTTGTGGACCGGGGGTCGGTGTTTGTCCTGGTTTGGAATCCGGATCAGGACGGCAAGGAGGCGCCACGTTCCAGCAAGGCTGGGTATCAGGATCAATGGCGGGCATTGGCCTATTGGTGGGGGTTGATCGAGGAGTCGGGGGCGCGGGATCCGGAGGTGATCCTGGTGTGTTCGAATCGGAAGGAGGGGGATGAGAAATTGGAGGCGAGCTGGAAAGAGCAGATCCCCAGAGAGCGTTGGGATCGGGTGAGCTGTTGTTATGTGGAGTCCGGGAAGAATCCCTGTGGCGAGATTGAGAAGGTCCGCAAGGAGTTGAAAGAGCGGATCGCGAAGGTGGTGAAACGGGAGGGCACGCGGGTTCCTGCCTATTGGCAGGTGGCGCAGGATCTGGTTTCAGGATGGCTGCCGCAGGACCGGGGCAATGAGGGCGGGGCCGGGGTGGCGAAGTTCAAGGAGATGTCCCTGGAGGATTTTCATGGGCAATTGAACAAGGCATTGCTGGCCGCCTCTGAAGACCGCCATGAGAAACTGCATGCGAGCCTACGGGGCAATCCTCCTGCATTTGAACTGACCCGGAGTCGGGTTGAAGGGACGCTTTCCTTCCTGACCCACAGTGGCTGGGTGTACTGGGATCCGGAGTTGTTCGAGGACCGGGTGATCATCTGGCAGCAATGGGCATTGGACGGCATCTACACCCTGCTGCATCGGGATTCGGCTCCGCAGATCTATGGGGAACTGGTTGAGAAACAGGGACAGTTCACGCTATCGGATCTGGATCGGTGGCAGTGGGGGCAGACAGAGGGTGGGACAGTCTATACGTCGAATGAAAAGCGCCTGTTGCTGAGTTTCATGGAGCGCTGCGGCTTGTGTTTCAAGCTGCGGGAACCGGATGGGAATTGGTGGGGGACGGAAACCGTCTATCTCAGCCATGAACATCTGCCGACACGGGATGAAGTGGGGCCGACCGGGTTGCAGGGGATGTTCGATAACCGAACCGACTCAGTGGGTGGTGACGAGGCGCGACTCGATCTGGATCGCATGCACCGGAGTGCGTGGC
>CAZDYB010000548.1:0-3524 GCA_964509045.1 uncultured Akkermansia sp. | reverse complement strand
ATGGGGGACAGGCTCCTCCCCGGGGACAGGCTCCTCCACGGGGACAGGCTCTTCCCTGGGGACAGGCTCCTCGTACGGATGAGAATCCGCATGTCCGGTCCGCTCCTTGCTCATTTGGGTAGGTGACACGTTTCGCAGAGGAATGGATTGGGCTGGAGAGCGCGTGATTCCTGGGTTGCCTCTTTGTCTGCATCCGTTTTATCTGTACAGTGCAGATTGAACGAACTGTCACATCCGGTTCCTTGGAGTCGGTTCGCTGATGCGAACTGACCGGCACGAAGTGTCTCCCGGCGGTCACCTCGCCCCCACCCGATCCCATCATGTCCAGCGCCTCCAAAGCCTCCCTGGCGCCGTCCTCCCAGCGCTTGCCCAAGTCGCGGTTCGAGATGGTCGAAGTCACAGCGCGTCTCTGTCAGAGGCTCGGCATGCCCAAGTCGACCGGCCAGATCTATGGTCTGCTGTTCCTTTCAGTCGACCCGTTGTCCCTCGAAGAGATTGCGGATGCCTTGGGGTTGTCCAAGGCCAGCGCATCCACCGGCACCCGTCATCTCATTGGTTGGCACGCCATCCGCCAGGTGTGGAAGCCCGGTGATCGAAAGGACTATTATGAGGTGCAGGCCGATCTCGGCGATGTTCTCCGGGCCAATTACCTGGGCTTCTTCAAACCCAAACTCGATGCCGCCAGCCGCAAACTGGTCGTCCTGCAGGAACTTCTGGACGCAGACCTCCAGTCCGGTGCCATCCAGAACGATGAGCACGCCGTCGGTCGTGAGCGGCTCCAGTCCATTGCCCGTGTGCATTCCCGAATCCAGAAGGTGCTACCCTTCGCCGAAAAACTTCTCTGAACCCTGATTTTCAGTTCCGACCACTCCGGTAAACCAAGCGAACGCGAATCCGTCCGCATCCAAATCGCACCCTTGTCCAGCAAACCCGTCTGATCCCATGAAAGGCATCCTTCTCGCCGGCGGCGCCGGTTCCCGGCTCTACCCCCTCACCCTGGTCGCGTCGAAGCAACTCCAGCCGGTCTATGACAAGCCGATGGTTTATTATCCGCTCACCACGCTCATCGAGGGCGGCGTCCAGGAGATCTGCCTGATCTCCACCCCTCACGATCTCCCCCGGTTCCGTCAGTTGCTCGGTGACGGCGCACAGTGGGGACTCCGAATCGAGTATCGGGAACAGGCCAAACCCGAGGGCATAGCCCAGGCCTTCCGAATCGCGAACACGTTCATCGGATCCGATCCCGTCGCACTGATCCTTGGGGACAACATCTTTTATGGCGGCGACGTCTTTGCCCGGGCTTTCTCGGAATTCACCACCGGAGCAACGATCTTCGGATATCACGTCAACGATCCGGAACGGTATGGCGTGGTGGAGTTCTCCACGGAAGGACGAGCCCTCTCCATCGAAGAAAAGCCCCGGCAGCCCCGGAGCAATTATGCGGTCCCGGGCCTTTACCTCTATGACAACGACATCGTGGCCATCGCCCGTGACCTCAAGCCCAGTGCGCGGGGTGAGTTGGAGATCACTGATGTCAACGTCGAGTACCTTCGGCGCGGCACCCTGCATGTGCATCGACTTGCCCGCGGTTTCGCGTGGCTGGATGCCGGGACAAGCTCCTCGCTTCACGATGCCGGGGCGTTTGTGCAGACCATAGAGAAGCGACAGGGCATCAAGGTGGGATGCCCGGAGGAGGCCGCCTTCCGCCGTGGGTTCATATCCGCCCAGCAGCTTTCGGATCTCGTGCAGGGACTGCCGCGATGTGAGTACCGGGACTATCTGGAGGGTGTCGTGCGTGAAGCTGGCCAGCCCTGAAACCCTCACCCAACTGGAATCCCAATCCTGAGACAATGATCCTTCTTCTTGGAGCCCACGGCTATGTCGGGAGCGAGTTTGCCCGTCAACTGACCCTGCGAGGGCATGATTTTCTCTCCCCGCGCAGTCGCGAACTCGATGCCACCCGTTTTGATGCCCTTCATTCCTGGCTGCGGGAACACAGGCCCACCTTTGTCATTTCCTGTGCGGGCTATACCGGCAAGCCCAACGTGGATGCCTGTGAGAATGACCGGGCCGGCACCCTGCAGGGAAATGTCATCCTCCCCCAGACGATTGCGCAGGCTTGTGCCGCACAGGGCATTCCATGGGGCCATGTCTCCAGTGGGTGCATCTATTCCGGTGCCAGGATCCGGCAATCCAATGGTTCCCTTCAGACTGAAAAGGATCTGACCCCGCCGCATCTCCGCGACATTGTCGAGGAGTCACCCGAACGGGTTGTCGGTTTCACAGAGGAGGATGTTCCCAACTTCAGCTTCCGCGACGGACCCTGCAGCTTCTACAGCGGAACCAAGGCCTTGGGCGAGGAAGCCATTGCCCACGCCGGCCAAGGCTACGTCTGGCGCCTTCGCATCCCCTTCGATCACATCGACAGCCCCAGGAATTACCTCACCAAGCTGCAGGCCTATCCCAAGGTCTATGACAATTTCAATTCGATCTCGCATCGTGTGGACTTCGCACGAGCCTGCATCGAGGGGTGGGAAAAACAGATCCCCTTCGGAACCTACAACGTCACCAATCCGGGTTTTGTCTCGTCGCGTCAGGTGATCGCCCTGATCCAGAAGCGCTTTCCCAACAGTCACCGATTTGAGTTCTGGGCCAGTGATGAGGAGTTCTATCGGGTTGCCGCGAAGACCCCGCGCTCCAACTGCATCATGAACCCGGGCAAGCTGATCGCGGCCGGTGTCCATCTCCGATCCGTCGAGGACGCCCTGGAGGAATCGTTGCGCAATTGGGAGGCGAAGGGGTGATCGGGACTGGGTTGAACAACAAAAGGGGAGAGGGGGAGTGAATTGAACAACGAAGGGGCGAAGGGGCGAAGGGGGGCAGTGGGATAGAATGAACAACGAAGGGGCGAAGGGGCGAAGGGTGGGCAGTGGGGGTGGGTTGAACAACGAAGGGGCGAAGGGGCCAAGGGTGGGCAGTGGGGGTGGGTTGAACAACAAAGGGGCCAAGGGGCTAAGGGGAGTGGGATGGAGTTGAACAACGAAGGGGCGAAGGGACGAAGACAAAGATGGGACCGGATGGTCGAAGTACGATTTCCCTCTTCGCACCCTTTGTCCCTTTGTTGTGAACCTCCTCTCCACGAACGTGAATGATTAGCGAAGGGCCCATGGGACCAGGTTCAGGATTTGAGTTGCCGGATGGGCGCAGGGTCACGATTCCATCCGCGGTCGAAGCTCTGGCGACCGAGGCTGTGGACGCTGCCCTGGCGGTCCATCGCGAGTTTGGTCCCGGTCTGCTGGAAAGCGTTTACGAAGCGTGTCTCACCCATGAGTTGCTGCTTCGGGGAATTCAAGTCCTACGTCAGGTGCCCATTCCGTTGGAGTACCGTGGAGTCCAAATCGAAGCCAGCTTCAGGGCCGACCTGCTGTTGGACTCGCAGTTGTTGATAGAACTCAAGACCGCCGACACGATCCTGCCGATCCACCGGGCGCAGGTCATCACCTACTTGAAACTGCTGAAGCTAC
>CAZDYB010000547.1:0-3529 GCA_964509045.1 uncultured Akkermansia sp. | reverse complement strand
GGTCAGGGGGCGAGGTGCAGGCAGTTGGTGACGGGGCGAGGGGGGGTGCGTATTGTCGGCGGCCGTGTCCCCCGCATTCGTACGTTCCGCCCGGACTGCCTGGATGGTGGTGATCCTGCTGATTCCGGTGGCGCTCCTGAACTACCTCGACCGGCAGATGCTGGCCTCGATGAAGACCTCGGTGATGGGAGACATTCCGGACATGACGGCGGAGGGGCAGTGGGGACGGATGCTGGGGCAGTTCAAATGGGTGTATGCCTTCTTCAGCCCGTTTGGAGGGTTCATTGCGGATCGTTTCAGCCGGCGGTTCACGATCTGTGGCAGCCTGTTTGTCTGGTCGATCGTGACGTGGGTGACGGGGCATGTGACCACGTACGAGGGTTTGTTGTGGACGCGATCGTTGATGGGGATCAGTGAGGCGTTCTACATCCCGGCCGCCCTGGCGTTGATCTCGGACCACCATGTTGGAGCCACGCGGTCGCGGGCGGTTGGGTTGCACCAGATGGGCATCTACTGCGGGGTGATCATCGGGGGTTTGAGCGGGTATGTGGCGGATGCGGACGGGTTTGGATGGCGGTTTGCGTTTACGGCGTGCGGGGTGGCTGGGGTGTTGTATTCGGTGCCGTTGGTCTGGTTCCTGCGCGATGTGCCCCGACCGCTGGGAGACTCGGGAGCGGGCGGATCGGGGGGGGCGGGGACGGTGGGATTGGTGCTGAGGGAACTGGTGGGGAATGGATCGTTCCTGTTGTTGGTGGCGTGTTTCACCCTGCCGGCCTTGGCGGCGTGGATCGTGCGGGACTGGATGCCGGCGATCCTGAAGGACCAGTTCAGGATCGGGCAGGGGTTGGCGGGATTTGCGGCGACGAGTTCGTGGCAGGTGGCGGCGATTGTGGGCGCGGTGAGCGGGGGTTGGCTGGCGGACCACTGGATGCGGCGGCATCCGCGGGCGCGGATCTTTGTGGGAGCCTTCGGGATTGCGTTGTTGATTCCGGCAATATTCGGGGTTGGGAATGCGGGAAGCCTGACGGTGGCGGTCTCGTTTCTGGCGTTGTTCGGCTTGGGCTGGGGTTTCTTCGACTGCAACAACATGCCGATCCTGTGTCAGTTGGTACGCCCGGAGTTGAGGGCGACGGGGTATGGATTGATGAATCTGGTGAGCATCAGTTGTGGGGGTTTTGCGGACTGGGGATTCGGGAAGCTACGGGATGCAGCGGTGCCGTTGAACGTGAGCTTTGCGGCGTTTGCCTTGGTGGCGATGGTGGCGGTGGGGTTGATGCTGCTGATCCGGCCGCGAAGGGATGCCGGGGTTTAGGGTGGGGGATGGGGCGGTTGTCCTCGAGGGCTGGCATTTCCCAAATTGAGGATTGCGGGAGGGGGGTGCCTCCATATGCTCGCGCGATGAAGGTGAGGCAGAAATTGCTCCTGTGGATGGGCGTGGCGACGGCCGGGTTGGTATTGACCGGCTGTGGTGGCGTCAATGCATCGGGCAGCGTTTCGCCGGCGTCATTCTTCCTGCCGGGAATCCTGTATCGCATGCCCGAGAAGCGTGCTGTGGAAGCGGTTCCGGCCCCTGAAGTGGCCGTGATCGGCTCCATGGATGGATCGGGCCAGCCCTGAACGGGTCTGAGCCTCAGGTTGACCCTCACCGGATTTTTTATTGATTTGATCGTCCCATGCGTTTCCCCCTAGCCGCCTCAGCCAAGATTGCCCGTCACATCATCAAGCATAAGCTCAAGCGCACTCCAAAGTTTGCGATGGTGCTGCAACTGGAGCCGCTTCACACCTGCAACCTGACCTGCACGGGTTGTGGTCGGATCCGGGAGTATTCCACGTCGTTGAAGGATCTGGTTCCGCTGGAGCAATGCCTTGCTGCTGCGGCGGAGTGTGATGCGCCGATGATATCGGTCTGTGGCGGGGAGCCGTTGATCTACCCGAAGATCGAGGAACTGGTTGCTGGGCTGCACGAGCAGGGGCGCCTGGTGTACATCTGCACGAACGGCGTGTTCATGCGGAAGAAGATGCGGGAGTATTTCGCGGCGGTTTACACGCCGGAGATGGAGTCGGTGTTGCAGGCGTTGCTGGCGGAGAAGTTGGTGACGGAGAAGGAGGCGGCAACGATCCGGGCGGCGGATGATGCGGCCCGGAAGAAGGTGGTGATCCGGCCGAGCCAATGGCACTACTGGAACGTCCATGTGGATGGTCTGGAGTTCACGCACGACCTCATCGTGGAGCGTGAAGGGGTGTTCAAGGAATGCGTGGCGGCGATCCGCATGGCGAAGATCCTGGGATATCAGGTCGCCACCAACACCACGGTGTACAAGGAGACCGACACGGGTGAGCTCGAAGAGATGTTCAAGTACCTGAGTTCGCTGGGGGTGGACGGACATACGATTTCGCCGGGCTATGACTATGACGCGGCGAAGAAGGACATGGTGAAGCGGTTGGGCAAGGATCCGACGGACTTCTTCCTGACACGGGACCTGACCCGGCAGAAGTTCAAGGACATTGAACGTTGGGGTGAGATGTTCACCATTTTCGGGACGCCGGGTTACCTGGAGTTCCTGGCGGGCAAACGGGAGCTGGCTTGCAGTGCATGGGCGGTTCCCACCTATAACGTGCGGGGCTGGAAGGCGCCGTGCTACGTGATGACCGAGGGTCACCATCCGACTTACGCCGACATGCTGGCGAAGACGGACTGGGATCGGTTCGGTGTGGATGCCAAGGGCTGTGGTCGGGACCCGCGTTGCGAGAACTGCATGATGCATTCCGGTTTCGAACCCTCGGGTGCCTTGAGCAGCAGTCCCCGGGATTCGTGGCTGAACTTCAAATACAACTTCGGATCGCGTCCCCCGGTGTTCCCGCGGACGCCGGAACTGGAGAAGTCCGCGTTCAACGGCGTCAGCGTCGGAAAGGGACACCTGGCCGAGGCAAAGGCGGCGGTGAACCGGGAATTGTCCGGGGCGAAGAGTGCGTTTGCGCGGGGCGGCAATGACCTGCCGCACGATCATGCGGTGGCTCCTGCGGCCGGCGGTGGATGCAGTTCCGGTGATACCTCGCAGCGGGATGAGCTCCTGACCCGGATCGGCGCCCGTCCGAATGCCGGGGTGGAATCGAAATAGGGTGGGGTTGAAGGGTGTTTCGTCTGGGGTAGGCCCGGTACCCGGCTCGGGAGTCTTTCATGAGTGCCCTGTTTTTGTCTCCGCCATCCTTTGATGGATTTGATGGAGGAGCCGGGGCGCGGTACCAGGCTCGGCGGGAGGTGACGTCGTATTGGTATCCGACGTGGCTGGCACAACCGGCGGCGCTGGTGAAGGGGTCCCGGCTTCTGGATTGTGCTCCGCATGGGGTTGGGATGGCGGAATGCCTGCGGGTGGCGCGCGATCACGACGACGTGATCATCAACACCTCGACGCCTTCGTTGAAGAACGACTGTCGGGTGGCAGATGCCATCAAGGAACAGCGGCCCTCGACGCGGATCGGGTTTGTGGGGGCGCACACGGCGGTGGTGCCGACGGAGACGTTGAAGGCG
>CAZDYB010000546.1:0-3549 GCA_964509045.1 uncultured Akkermansia sp. | reverse complement strand
GCCAAGAACATTTCTTCCGGGGTTGCGAACATTCTTGCGACCTTCAACAACACGCAGGTGACGATCACCGACATGCAGGGAAATTCCATCGGTTGGAGCACCTCGGGTCGGGTTGGTTTCAAGGGTTCACGCAAGAGCACGGCCTTCGCTGCCCAACAGGCGGCGCAGGATGCGGCTCGACAGGCGATGTCCCACGGGTTGCGGGAGATCGAGGTTCGCATCAGTGGCCCTGGCTCGGGTCGTGAGTCGGCAATTCGAGCACTTCAAGCGATTGGCCTGGAGATAACTGCGATCAAGGATGCGACTCCAATTCCTCACAACGGTTGTCGCCCGCGGAAGAAGCGGCGTGTGTAGGCGTGTAGGCTTCAAACCATATTTTTAAAGATCATGGCACGTTATACTGGTCCCCGCGTCCGCATCAGCCGTCGTCTGGGTGTCCCCATTTTTGGAGCTTCCAAGTATCTGGAACGCCGGCCTTATCCCCCCGGCGTACACGGTCCGAAGTCGCGACGCAAGAACAGCGACTCTGCGGTGGGGTTGATCGAGAAGCAGAAGCTGCGTTATTTTTATGGGCTTCAGGAGCGACAGTTCCGGAATGTCTATGAGAAGGCCCTTCGGATGCGTGGGGTGACTGGCGAGAAGATGCTTCAGATCCTGGAGTGTCGGTTGGACAATCTTGTTTACCATGCCGGGTTCGGTCTGACCCGGGCGGCAGCCCGCCAGTTTGTTGCCCACGGTCATGTGAGGGTCAATGGCCGGAAGGTCGATGTTGCGTCATTCTCTGTCAGGGTGGGTGATGTCATCGAGATCAAGGATCACGCCAAGTCGAAGTCGTCTGCCCAGAAGAATCTGGAAGGTTCGACAGCCCGAGTGGTACCCGATTGGATCACGGTTGATCGCGAAGGTCTCAAGGCGACCCTGCTTCGTATCCCTTCCCGGGATGAGATCAACCCGATTGCCAACGAGCAGGCCGTGGTCGAATTTTACTCCCGCTGATATAACCGCCGGCGTGCAAGCCGGCATTGCAATTATATGGGGAGGCGCCCGCAGCGGGCGCTTTTGGCGTCTCCCAGTTTAAAATTGCAGAAGGAATACTATGCCAGTCAGACTAGGTCGTTTTGAGTTGCCGAAGCGTTTGGTGAAGGATGAGTCCACTGCCACGGAGACGTATGCACGTTTTGTGGCCGAGCCTTTCGAGACCGGATACGGTCATACGATCGGGAACTCCCTTCGGCGGGTTTTGTTGTCTTCCCTGGAAGGGGCTGCGATCACCTCGTTGAAGATTGATGGGGCGATGCATGAGTTCACGACGGTGGATGGGGTTGTTGAGGATGTGACGGATATCGTGCTGAACCTGAAGCAGGTGAAGTTCCGCTGTCATTCCCGTGAGCCGCAGACCCTGCTGCTCTCGGTCAACAAGGAAGGCGCCGTGAAGGCCCGGGACATTGAGCTCAACCAGAATGTTGAGATTGTGAATCCTGATCAGCACATCTGCACCCTGGACCGGAAGAAGAAGGTGGAGATGGAGTTTGAGGTCAAGGTGGGCCGGGGATTCTGTCCCGGTGATGAGAACAAGAAGGTGGACCAACCGATTGGGGTCATTGCGATCGACTCCCTCTTTTCTCCGGTGAGCCGTGTCCGGTATTCGGTGGAGGCGGCCCGTGTCGGGCAACGGACAGATTACGACAAGCTGATCATCGAGTTGTGGACCGACGGTCGATTGTCGCCTGATGATGCCCTGACCCAGGCGTCGGCGATTCTTCATCATCATCTCGATGTGTTCGTTGGTTATGACAAGAACGCGGTCGAGTTCGAGGAGGAGGCCAAGCCGCAGGACGACGAGAAGGCCAAGCTGAGGAAGTTGCTCAACATGTCGGTCAATGAGATCGAGTTGAGTGTCCGTGCAGCGAACTGCCTGAACAACGCCAACATCACCTCCGTGGGGCAGTTGGCGATGAAGAGTGAGCAGGAAATGCTCAAGTACCGGAATTTCGGCAAGAAGTCACTGAACGAGATCAAAGAGAAGCTCGCTACCTTGGGCCTGGCCTTGGGGATGACCTTTGAACCCGGTCTTTTGGAAGCGCCTTCCGAGCCTGCCAACAAGCTTTAATCCTCCGCAAAATGCGACATCTCAAGCGCAACACCAAGTTCGGCCGCAACAGCGAGCATCGTAATGCGATGCTCACCAATCTGGCTGCGAGCGTCATCAAGCACAGCCGGGTGACGACCACGATCACCAAGGCCAAAGTGGTCCGTCAGGTGGTTGAAAAGCTCATCACCCTGGGCCGCCATTCGATTGGTGCCTCGAAGGAGAAGAACGTTCATCTCCGACGTCTGGCAGCGGCCCGGCTCCGGCAGCAGCCGCGATCCCTGTTTCGTGGTGTACCGACCCGAAAGGGCAAGGCGCAGCGTGAGGCCTGGCGGGATGAGCACGACGTGGTTCACATCCTGTTCGACAAGATTGCCCCGGTCTTCAAGGACCGTCAGGGCGGTTACACCCGCATTGTGAAGCTGGGGGAACGCCAGGGTGATGCGGCGCAGATGGCGATCATCGAGTTGGTGGAGGCTCCCCAGCAGGGTGAGACGTCCGCCAGCGCGACAACGCCTGCTTCCTGAAGCACCCTTGGGTCGGTCAGCATCGGTGTCATCCTTAGGGGCGCCCAGTTTCGGCTGGGCGCTCTTTTTTTGACCTCATGGGACAGCATTTCGGGATTGCCCCTTGCCACGTGACTACTGGCACTTGCACGGTTGGGGAGCGAAACGAACCGGGTTGGCCCGGGTCAAAGCCACGTTCCAGCCATGACCACAGAGCAAGCGATTGGACAGTTCAGGGAGACCTATCAGGCCATCCGTTCCGAGATTGGTCGGGTGATGGTGGGGCAGGATTCGATTGTCGAAGGGGTGCTCCATGCAGTTTTCGCGGGTGGGCACGTGTTGCTGGAAGGGGTGCCTGGGTTGGGGAAGACGCTGTTGGTCCGAACCCTTGCAGACGTACTGGAACTTAGCTTCAGCCGGGTCCAGTTCACGCCCGACCTGATGCCGGCGGATATCCTCGGCACGAACCTGGTCATGGAGATGCCGGATGGCCGAAGGGAGTTCCAGTTTCAGCGGGGTCCGGTTTTTGCGAACCTGGTGTTGGCCGATGAGATCAACCGGGCGACACCCAAGACCCAATCGGTGATGCTGGAAGCCATGCAGGAGCGGCAGGTTACGGCAGGCGGGGAGATCCGTCCCCTGCCACTTCCGTTCTTCGTGTTGGCCACCCAGAATCCGATCGATCAGGAGGGGACATATCCGCTGCCAGAGGCTCAGTTGGATCGGTTTTTCTTCAAGTTGGTGGTGGGTTATCCGACGGCGGCGGAGCTTTTGGAAGTGTTGAACCGCACCACGGAGGGCGTTCAGGTGAGTCCTTCAAAGATGTTGGATGGACGGGGGCTTGGTGAATTGCAGCGATTGGTGCGGCAGGTGCCCATTGCATCGCATGTGAAGGATTACGCCGTCCGATAGTTGTTGGCGACCCACCCCAAGACCGCGACGGCGTTGCCGATA
>CAZDYB010000545.1:126-3563 GCA_964509045.1 uncultured Akkermansia sp. | reverse complement strand
CAGACATGCGGACGACATCACGGGATTTCCAGCGGGACTTTGCGAGGATGAAGGCCCGGGCCAGGTCCGGAGAGGCCATCCACATCTCTTCAGGATCGGAGGAGTTTGTGTTTCAGATCGTGAAGCCCCGGACCTGGCGGGGCGCGCTTCGAGGCCAGGGAAAGATCAAGGGCGACCTGTTCAGCACGGGCGTTGAATGGGAGGCGTCCCGGTGACGCACCTGCTGGACACCCATGCGTGGATCCAGAGCGCACTGGGCGAGCCGCTGCCGGCCTTGGTTGAGAAGACGCTCGCAGCGCATTCCAACAGCTTCGCCCTCGCCGATGTCTCCCTGTGGGAGGTGGCCAAGCTCGTTGAATTGGGCAGGTTGGAGTTGTCGGTCCCCCTGTCTGAGTTTTTCCGACTGGCAATTGCTCCCGATCTCACGGTTCTCCCCATCTCCACTGCCGTCGCTGAGCGGGTGGCCGGGTTGGAGGCTTCCGGATTCCACAAGGACCCGGCGGATCAATTGATCGTCGCAACAGCATTGGTTCATGGTCTCCGGCTGATCTCAGACGACTCGCGGATTCGTCAATGGGGCCGGGTGCCCCTGCTGTGGCGCACTTCCCGGGGGTAGTTCTTCCGTTGCACCACACGATGTCGTCACGGCAGGGGAATCAGGGGTTGGTCACCGAAGAGATGGCGGTAGTGCCAGAGGGGGGAGTCTGGGGTTATTGGCAAGCGGATGCCGCCGATGGTCTGGGACCCGCCATCCGTGAAGTCTTGTTCCGGGGCGATGAAGTCGACTTTGTACTGGTACATGGCGGTTCCATCGGTGGCGTCGAAGCGGAGGTAGTGCGCCACGGAGCCATCGGCATCGCGGTTGGCGAGGTAAGTGACGAGGGAGTCGCGATCGCCGAGAGGGCTGGTGAGGTCGTCGAGGCGATCCTGCATCGGGGGTTGGAGGAACTGGGCGCGGGTGGAGCCGACGGCGTCGTTGATCCGTGTGTCGAGTTGCTCGCGGAGTTGTGGGAGATCGTCGGAGAGGCTGGAGAGCTTGAACTGGATGGAGCGGCGGTTGGGATCCGGGATGGAGTTGGTGTCGGGCATCCGTTCGGCGGATTGCACCTGCCGTTCCTGAAGGTCGAAGCGGAAATCGGCCCAGGCATTCCGGAGTTCATTCCGCTCCGACGGGGTGAGGCCGAGGAGGGCGATGGCTTCGGGTGTGGGTTCGCCATCCGGGGTCAGGGCGGAAAAGCCGATGTCTGCCAGGTGTCGTTTGGGGAGGTAGAAGTAGGGTTTGTCTGCGGGCCATGAACCTTCGGTGGCGGGGTCGGGTTCGGTGCGCGCGCCGAGGGCGATGTCGGAGGTGACCTTGAGTTCGGCGGAAGTCGCGGCGAGATCGAGGGACAGTTCCGCATGGCGTTCGGACGAGGAGTTGGAGCGGGCCTGAACCTCGGCGAGGGCAAGGTGGGCAGCGGCCTGCTCTGCCTTGAGGTGGGCCAGTTCGCTGGCTGCGGTGCGGGCGGCGGTCCGGTGGTGAAGGGTGACGGCCAAGGAGGCCAACAGGAGGGCTGCGGCGAGGAGGATCTGGTTCATGGTTGGTTGTCTGGGGATGGGGTGAGCCACTCGGCAACGACGGGTTGGAGGCGGGCGGGAAAGGTGTCGAGGCTGAGGTTGCCACCGGCGTTGCTCCAGGAAGAGATGCGGCCCTCGGCGTCCAGGGTGGCATTCCAGAGCGCCAGGTTGCCGGGGCCGTTGAAGACCACGGCCTGGATCCGTCCGACACCGCCGAACTGGTTGAATTCTCTTTCGAAGGTCCTTTCGCCCTGCTGCCAGACCAAAGCGGCGCGCTCGGTGCCCAGCGCGGTGGTCAGGGATTGGCGAAGGGTTTCGCGAAGGGCCTCGCCGCGGTCGGGAAGTGGCGGGGTGACCAAGGCCGTAACAGGTTTGCCATCGGTTCGGAACTGGGCGGGGACCTGGTTGGTGAGATAGGCGTTGGCGTGTACCTGCTGTTCGAGGACGGAAGCGGTAAGGGCGAACGCCTCGTGGATGGCAGCGGCTTCTTCCGGGGTGATTCCGAGGGCCTCGGTCAACGGTTCGGAGAGGTCCCCGGTCGCGTCGACGGCATCGATCGCGCGGCTCACAGGCTTGGAGTCGGGTGAGGTGGGGAGAGCGATGGAACCGGAAAGGCGCAGGGAAGGTGCGATCGATTTGGGGACGCGGACGTGGGAGGCGGTATCGGACCAGAGATAAAGGGAGGCTTCGGGGGTGGAGGCTGAGGTCGAGATCTGGTCGTTCGCGCGGCGGAGCAGGGAGCGGGTTTCGGCGAGCCGGGTCGAGGTGGCGTCCAGGCGGCGGGTGGCCGCCTTTGCATCAGCCTCTGCGCGCGCAAGTGCCTCGGTGATGGATGCGAGGTCCCGGGCGGCATCGGCCGCGGCCTGCCGCAGGCTGGAGGCGGCGTGCCACTGGTATCCGACGGGTGCGGCGGCCAGGAGGAGGCAGACGGCGGCGGTCTGGGTCTTGGTCAAGGTCATGATTTTGGCGGCGAGGATTCCAAGGGTGGTGGCGGAGGAAGTGGCGACGGCAGCAGCGAGGGCGATGGACGTGATCGAGGTGGCGAGTTGGGTGGGGGCGGTGGAGAGAGCGGCAGCCTCGAGGGTCTTTGCGGCGAGCGCGCCCGTGATGGTGGTGGCACCGCGTCGACGCAGGATTCCGGCGAGGGCTTCGAGGGCGCGGCTGGTGCGTTTCTGGGCGGTGTCCTCGCCGATGCCGAGGGTGTTGGCGATGTCGCGGAAGGGCCGCTGCTCGAAGTATCGGAGGAGCAGGGTCCGGCGGTCCTTTTCAGGGAGTTCGAGAAGGGCATCGTCGAGGAGGGCGAACGGCAGGTCATCCGGCGCATCCGGGGAGGTCATGGTGGTACCGAGTTGGGCGGCGAGGTCTTCGCGGGATTGACGGCGCAGATCGGTGCGTTGGCGGAGCCGGGCCTCGAGGATGGCCGCACGATGGAGCCACCCGGCGAGGCCGGCGTCGGGTCGGATGGAAGTGGCCTTGCGCGCGAGGGAGATGAAGACGTTCTGGGCGATTTCCTCGGCGGCGGACCGGTCGCCGAGGAGTCGAAGGGCGGTGCTGAAGACGAGGTTCAGGTGGCGCTGGACCAGTTGGGCGAAGGCGGCTTCGTCGCGTTGGGTGCAATAGGCCCGGAGGAGCTGTTCGTCTGTTGTGGTCTGGCCGTCGTGCATGATTCCGATCCGATTGCCGTGGTGCTTTT
Organism: uncultured Akkermansia sp.; assembly: GCA_964509045.1. Taxonomy (GTDB): domain Bacteria; phylum Verrucomicrobiota; class Verrucomicrobiia; order Limisphaerales; family UBA9464; genus UBA6176. The sequence continues at coordinate 313 of CAZDYB010000545.1, read as the reverse complement.
CGGGAAACCTGCCGGTGGGTGACGGAATCCGACAGAAAACTTTCGGCCGGGAAGGATCGGGTTTGGGGTGGTGGGCTTCGGATGCCGATTGGCGTCCGGAAGTCGCATTTGCGAGATCCGGATGAGGGAGGGTTCGTGCCCCACTGTCTGGGCTTTGATGGAGCTAGCCCGGACTTCTCACCGCCTT
>CAZDYB010000545.1:0-100 GCA_964509045.1 uncultured Akkermansia sp. | reverse complement strand
GCCAGACAGGCTTTCGCTGCGCCTCGCGACGAAAGTCGGTGAGAAATCCGGGCTAGAGATTCCCGTCAGGGTGGCTGACATGCGGACGACATCGCGGGAT
>CAZDYB010000544.1:0-3567 GCA_964509045.1 uncultured Akkermansia sp. | reverse complement strand
GAGGTCGGGCAGGTAGCTGACGTCCGGATCATCTTCGTCCCCGACGGTCTGCAACTTGTCGAACCGGGTGAACTGAGGGGTGAGGAGGACGCCGTCCTTGTCGAACAATGCGCCCACGGTGCCTTCGCCTTCGTCCGGGAAGTTCCGTTCGGCGGCCAGCAGGATGTTGCCGTTCCTGGAACTCACGGCGAGCGCCAGGTCATCGAAGTTGGTGTCGGTATCGGGCTGATAGGCGAACGCCTTGGCGAGGGGAGAATTGGCGCCGGCAACCGCAGCCGGATTCACCAGTGCGATCTGGGGGACGTGATTGCCGGTGGGGCTGGAGCTGCGGGCGTTGGAGGTGACGACGTACTGCTTCGACACCGGGTTGAACTCCACGTCGAGCTTGGTGAAGCCTCCGACCGGGTTGCCGAGGATGCCGAACGGTTCGCTGGTCGGGGTGAGGGTGCGCGGGTCGTAGAACCGGCCCACGACGGCCGCGGTGGCGAACTGTTCGCTGATGGAATCGGTGAATCCGATGACGTTGGCGGTATCGATGCTGACCACCAGGACTTCGGGTTCGGTGGTGTGGGCGGCGACGGCGGCTTCGGCGAGGGCAACGCCCTCGGGATTCATCACCACGGGAGCGAGGCTGCGCAGGCGCGGACCGGCGGGGGGCGCCAGCGGGTTGGTGAAGTCCACCCAGGTCACGTAGAAGTTGGCGTCGGCGAGATCGGCGGTGGTGTCGGTCGTCGTCTTGCGCGACTGGATGATGAACTTGCCGTTGGCGAACTCGTAGCTGAGGAAGGCGCGGGAGGCGAGGGGCACGGTGGTGCCGGATTCGAGATCGGCGACCTGGAGGAGGAGCGCTCCGTCGGTGCCGCTCTTGCCGGGAATGGTCAGTTCATAGGTGCCGGTACCGGTCCGGGTGACGGTGAACTCGCCGGCCGCCTTCCGCTTGGCGCCGGTGGCGCCAACAATGTGGCCACCGACCAGTCGCTCCGCGTTGAAGGGCACATAGACGAACTGGAATTCCGACTGGCCGCCGCCGACGAGGGTCTCGGCGTCGGTCGCTGAGTCTTCGCGGATCGTGACGAGCCACTTGGCGCCGTCCTCGGTGGGGGCAACGCCGACGATGTTCACGTCGCTGCCGCCGTCGGAGGAAGTGGTGAAGATCATGCCGTCCTCGAGGGAATTCACGCCGGGCAGCATCAATTCGGCATGACCGCCAAAGATGAGGGCGCCGGTCGGATCGATCCATTTGACGAGACCGGCGGAGAGACCGGCTGCGTGGGCGTTGGGGGAACTCCAGCGGGAGGAGACCCCGCCCAGTCCGTCTTCCAACGGCGTGCCGACATCGCCACCGAGCCAGCCTTGGTCAAAGGGGAACCAGGTGGTGGAAATGGCGAAGTTGGCTTCCGGGCTGGAGGCATGGGTTCCGGCGCGGCCGGTGTTGACATCGAGATCCCCGTTTCCGAACGAGCCGTTCACCATGCTGTAGCTGGGTCCCGAGGACGACCAGGCGATGGCCACGGTGGGAAACAGCGGACCCTCACCGTCGTTCCAGTCGATGGGACCATTTTGCCGGGCGGTGGGGATCACCACGCCGAAATCGCGGCTGGGACGCCAGGCCTGGCTGGCGGCGAGACCGGGGGAGTTGTCCCCGAAATCGATGAAGCCCTGGTTGAGATTGCCGAGAGCAGCGGTCGGGTTGCCGGGGGCGAGGCGGAGCGCCAGGTCACCGCGGTTGTAGCGGTTGACGGTCCAGGGAATGGGGCCCTGACCATCGAAGCCGGTCACTTCGACGTTGCCGTTGAAGGCCGAGCTGCTGCCTTTGGCGATCACATTGACGCCGGACACCGAGGTGTTCGGGAAGGCACCGGGTGCGGCGCCCCCCTCCGGGATCTGAGGTGTCGGGCCCGCGGGTGCAGCCAGCAGGGAACTGGCGGCGAGCAGCAGTGCTGGAGAGAACGGAACCCGGAGAAGGTCCGGGAGCAGATGGGTATGGATATGGTGTTTCATTTATGAAGAACGCCCGACTCTGTAGGTGGGAATACGCTGGACCAATGAACCGGGGATGACGTTTGGGTAACATTCCCACCGCGGGGAGCACCATTCCAAAATGGGGACCTGTGGTCCGCCTCCAGCGGGCCTGCAGGCAGGGCCCGGATGGATTGGATGGATCCATCCGGAGCGGCGCCGACGAAGGAGCGGAGACGCGAGGTCGGCAGCCCTTCGCGGGCGGGGTTTCAATTGTTTTCAGGAACAAGCCCGCCGGGGGATTTGCGGACGACAATTGGCATGAGACGTGCCATGGGTTGGGGGTTCATGAATGGGTGGCGCACAACGCTGGGTCTGGTCGCGGTCGGCTTGCTGGGTGTCCTTCTCGAAACGGGAATGCGGCGGGCACCCGATCCGGCCGTGTCCGGGTTGGAATCGGCCCCGGCTCCTGCCGGGGCCCGGACCACGGACGGGGCTGAGGATGCCGTGGTTCCGACATTGCGGGTGATCCCGCCATTTCCGATCCGTGGATCTGCGCTGGTGACAGGGCGTGAACGTTCACCGGTGCTGGCTCCGGCCGATGAGCTCTGGAAGGTGCGGGCGGAGGAGGTGGAGTTTGCCGGGTTCCAGGATTGGGTGGGGCGTTATGAGGTGGCGGGAATGGAGGAACGCGAGGCGATGGAAGCCGAGGGAGTGGAACGGGCGAAGCGGCGGAGGGAGGAGTTGTCGGGGTTGATCCGTACGGATCCGCGGCGGGCATTGGAGTTGACGGTGCCGATGTCAGTCCGGGCGGGTTTGCCGGAGGCGGTCTTGGCGGAGTTGGAGGATCGGGTGGAAGGAGTCGGCAATCTGGAGGTGTTTTCGGCGATGGGTATTCCGGGTGGACCCCGACTGGAGAAGAGTCTCTGGCGGAAGGTGGCGTTGGAGGGGCGGCGGTATGAGGCCCATGTCTACGGGGAACGACTGGGGCAACCGACGCAATGGGGGGTACCGTTGCATGGGATTGCGTTGGGAGAAGATCTGGCCCTGGCGGAGAGCGGGTTGAGACGATTGGAAGCGGCGGAGTTGGCGGTGTCCGGATGGGTGATGCCGTTGCATCGGTGTGCGTACGGTGGGGAAGGGGACGCGGGGGGACGGGGGTTGTTGGCGCGGGCGGGAGATGAAGTGGTTTGGACGTGCGGCCAGGCGCATCTCGACCTGTACCATGAACAGATGGTGGCGGCGGGATTGGCCGGGGAGACGACGGACGCCGGTGGAGCGCCGCGATTGAGGCGGGCGTACACCGAGGGGACCAAGCGATTGTTGTTCATCCGTGTGGATTTCAGCGATCTGCCGGGGTCGCCCTTTTCGGATGCGGCAGCGACCAACTTCCTGAACAGCCTCAACCTGTTTTTCCGCGATCAATCGTATCATCGGACCGGATTCCCGGCCTTTGCCGCGAACGGATCGGCCAAGACGCTGACGTTGCGGATGCCGAACACGGCGGCATGGTATGGGGCGCGGGACCCGGTTGAATTGCGGAATGCTGCGCGATCGGCAGCCGCAGCGGCGGGGTTTGTCCTGTCCAACTATTCCTTTGACCTCATC
>CAZDYB010000543.1:0-3577 GCA_964509045.1 uncultured Akkermansia sp. | reverse complement strand
CCGGGGCTGAGGGAGTTCGACGACCGATGCCCCGGGTGATGCGTTGGAAAATCCCGTGCGCCCTGAAGGGGCGCCATGGATTCGATGCGACGGACGGAAAGGAGGTTGATGGATCAGGCAACAGCGCGCATGCATGAAGGTGATTTCAGGCCCGAATGACCGGGATGGATCTTCTTTGGCCAGAGAACCGCCCCCCAACTTTTCCGGTCCGAATGGACCACCACAGTCCACTTCCCTCCACGCTCCGGCGAACGCGAAGCGTCCTGGCGGACCCCACGGCCGCAGAACAGATCCTCCACCGATTGCCAACCCATCACGGGCGACCCAATCCCAACCAGGGTCTTTGACCTCTTCTCCGTCCCCAACCCACCATTCGCCCATACACTTCATGCATACGCGCTGCCTCCCCTGTCGTTTCCCCACCCGCGCCTTTGCTCCGCGGGTCATCCCCGGTAAGCTCACTGAATCATGCGCAAGACCCGCCTCATGGCCGCGCCCGGTCCGTTCACCGATTGCCCCGTCCTTGTCATGCCCGGCGGGGGCTTCCATCCCTGCGACAACCCCACCCACTGGCGCCAGATGAGATCCCTCGAATTGCACGCGGCCTGAACCCTTCTTCCCTCCATGCGCACTCCATTCCTCCATCTCCTTGCCCTGTTCAGCTTCCTCGGTCCCGTTGCCCTCGCCGCCGATCCCGTCGTCGACTTCACCACCCAGATCGAGCCCATCCTCATCAAGCGCTGTTCCGAGTGTCATGGCCCGGACATGCAGAAGGCCGGGCTCCGACTCGATACCCGCGCCCTCGCACTCACCCCCGCCAAGTCGGGCACCCTCGCCCTGGTTCCGGGCAAGCCCGATGCCAGCGAGATCATGGTCCGGGTGTTGTCCGAGGATCCGGACGAGGTGATGCCTCCCAAGGGCGCCCGCCTCACCGCGGAGGAGATCGCCAGCCTCCGGGCCTGGATCGCGGCCGGCGCTGTCTGGCCCGAATCGGATCCGCGTTCCCACTGGGCTTTCAGACCGCCGACCCGACCCACCCCGCCCCCGTCCACCCCGGATGCCGGCCCGGTCCGCAACGAGATTGATCTCTTCATCCAGGCGCGCCTCGCCCAGGAAGGCCTGAAGATGCGACCCGAGGCGGATCGGGCCACGCTCATCCGGCGTGTCAGCCTGGATCTCACCGGCCTGCCCCCGACCTGGGCCGAGGTGGAAACGTTCCTCAACGACACCACCCCCGACGCCTATGAAAGGCTCATCGACCGACTCCTTGCTTCGCCCCATTACGGCGAACACATGGCCCGCGGTTGGCTCGACCTGGCGCGTTACGCCGACTCCAATGGGTACCAGGTCGATCTCGCCCGTTCGATCTGGCCTTACCGCGACTGGGTGATCGATGCGTTCAACAGGAACATGCCCTTCGACCAGTTCACCGTGGAGCAACTGGCCGGCGATCTTCTCCCTTCCCCCACCCTGGCCCAACGCATCGCCACCGGGTTCAACCGCAATACCAAGATCAACGACGAGGGGGGCGGCGACGAAGAGGAATACCGAACCAAGGCCGTGAAGGATCGCGTCGCCACCGTCGGCACCACCTGGCTCGGCCTCACCCTCAACTGCGCCGAATGCCACACCCACAAGTACGACCCCATCACCCACGACGAGTACTACCAACTCTACGCCCTCTTCAACAACACCACCGACGGCGGCAACTACAGCGTCGCCCCCACCGTCGAGGTGCCCCGGCCCGACCTCACCCAGACCGAGGGATTCGTCCGGGAACGCCTCGCGGAAACCCAACGCAAACTCGATTCCGCCCGCTCCGCCCTCGACGCCTCCCAGACCCGCTGGGAACAGGCCTTGTCCGCGAAGGGCAACGTCTGGAAGACCCTCACCCTCACCAATCCCATTTCAACCGGAGGCTCCAGCTACACGAACCTCCCCGACGGCTCCCTCCTCGCCACCGGCGTCAATCCCATCTACGACACCATCACCGTCGAGGCCCTCACCGATCTGACTGGCATCACCGCCGTCCTCCTTGAAGTCCTCCCCGACCCCAGCCTTCCCAAGAGCGGCCCCGGGCGCTGGGGCCAGACCGGCAACTTCATCCTCGATGAATTCCAACTGTCCGCCGTTCCCGCCACCGGCCCCGCCCCAGCCGACCCGCGCATCCCCTTCGCCTCCGCTTCCGCCGACTGGGAACAACTCTATTACCGCGCCGAACACGCCATCGATGCGCATCCCAAGACCGGCTGGGCCATCGGACCCCGCTTCGGCGAACGTCACTTCCTCATCGCGCGCCTCCAGGATCCCGCCGGCTACAACAACGGTTCCAAACTCACCTTCAAATTCGACCATTACCACGGCTCCAGCCATTGCATCGGCCGGTTCCGGATCTCCGTCACCACGGAAAAGGATCCCACCCTGCTCTGGCCCCTGACCGGGGACGCCCTCGCATCGATCGCCCTGCCCGCCTCGGAACGGACCCCCGAACACGTCGCGCTCCTCGCAAAGACCCACCGGGAATCGTCCGACTCCGTCCGCCAACTCCAACGCGAAGTCATCCGTCTCGAAGAGAAGGCTGCCCAACTCGCTTCGAAGAAGTTCAACACCCTCGTCCTGCAGGAACGCGCACCCGACAAACCCCGCCCCAATTACGTCCATCTCCGCGGCGACTTCCTCACCCGCGGCCGCGAGGTCGGTCCGGGTGTGCCGGCCGTGTTCCATCCACTCCCGACCAATCAACCGCCCAACCGGCTCTCCTTCGCCCAGTGGATCGTGGATCCCCGGAATCCCCTCACCGCCCGCGTCACGGTGAACCGCTTCTGGGAACGCGCCTTCGGCACCGGGTTGGTCAAGACATCGGAAGACTTCGGGCGCCAGGGTGAACCCCCTTCCCACCCCGAACTCCTCGACTGGCTTGCCACCGGCTTCCTCCAGTCCGGCTGGGATGTGAAGGCCATGCAGAAGCTCATCCTCTCCTCCGCCGCCTATCGGCAGGACGCCACCACCGATGCCGTCCGGCAGGAAAAGGACTTCTACAACCGGCTCATCTCCCGCGGCCCGCGATTCCGCATGGACGGCGAGATGATCCGCGACCATGCCCTCGCCGTCAGCGGCCTCCTCAATCCGCAGGTCGGCGGACCCAGTGTCCATCCGGTCCAGGTCGCCAATCTGTGGAAGGAAATCGGATTCCTCCGCCCCGAGATCGGCATGGACGAATGGCCGCTCAGCGAGGGTCCGGATCTCTATCGACGCGGCGTCTACACCTTCTGGCGACGCGTCTGCACCTACCCGACCTTCGCCACCTTCGATGCCCCCAGCCGCGATGTCTGCGTGGCGCGTCGGCCTCGGACCAATACACCGTTGCAGGCCCTCGCCGCCCTCAACGAACCCACCCTGCTCGAAGCCGCCCGCGTCTTCGCCCAACGCATCCTCGCCCAGGGCGGTTCCTCCGACGCCGCCCGTGTCGACTTCGCCTTCCGCACCTGCCTGGGTCGGAAGCCGACTCCCGCCGAACACGACCGTCTCCTCAACTTTGTCCGGCAACAGACCCGGTCCTTCTCCACTGACCCCGTCG
>CAZDYB010000542.1:0-3580 GCA_964509045.1 uncultured Akkermansia sp. | reverse complement strand
GCCTGGACCCGGTACAGGTTGAACGGCACCCCGCTGCCGGTCGCGGCCGCGGATCGCATGTAGGCGATGGTGCCAGACGCGGGATCCCAGACCGGGTTGATGTCCTGTCCGGGATTCAGGGTGAGTCGCACCGGCACCGCCGCCGCGGTGGGCAGGACCATCCCGATCAGGAGGGCGGCCCAACCCACCGGATGAAGGGCACGCACGGGAATCGATCTCCGAGTTTTCATCTTGGTCAGGTTGACACCCCAGGCCTTCCATCAGCCAACCTCGGATTGACCGGCACGGCCCGGACATTGCCCCAGATGCCCAGTCCGCCGGCTCCATTCCGGATCCCGATCCCAAAAAGCCAATGGGGTCGTTGCGTGATGCGTGGCGGATTCATGGACGCGATGTCGGAAAGGCAGGCCAATTGGTGGAACGCATCCGCAATTTCGGGATGCACCACGTCGGGCTGGATTCAATCCGGTGTCGTCGGCCCGACGGACCTCAAGATCACGTTCCCGGCCTGGAATCCTGGTCCCATGCAAACGCAGTTGCGAGTTGAGGACTCTTCACCTGTGGAATCGGCGACGTCCGCAGTCAGGTGAACGTCCGGTCCCAGGTTCAATCCTCCCCGATCCCTTCATTGCAGGGGGTTGGCAGACAGGGTAATGGTCGCCGACAATGTTGACATTGACGTCCTTACCACGCCGTCCGGCCCGATTCGTCGGCCTGCTGGTCGCCCTGATCTCCACGTGCCTTGTCGGGTTTGCCCAGTCACCCCGGCGGGTCCCGCCCCTCGAACTCAAGGTCGGCAACAACTACAACGTGGTCATCCCACGCTCGGCCCTCGGCAAGGAACACCTGCTCTCCGCCTCCCTCATTCCCCAGCAGGCCTCACCCACCAGCACCGGTCTGGCCGGAAAGATCGTCCGGTTCGAACTCTTCCATGACGGAGTGGATCTCTACGAATCCACCAAGGGGCTTGTGGTCACCGATGATCTCCCGGCCCGCCGCCTCCTCACCACCTTTCCCATCGCCGCGCAGGACGACAACGCCATCACCATCGATTTCAACCGCGGCATGCGCCGGGTCTTCACCGAGATCTGGTACGGCAGCGGCAACCGGGATCGGGTCCTCGAAGTCCCCCAGAGCCGGGTGTTCGCCGCCGAGGTACGGGATGACATCCTGGCCATCCGCCAGAGTGTGCAGGCCCGTGACCTGGCCGGCGGCGCCAATGTGGAATCGCGGTTCGAGGTCCGTTACTTCCTGAGCACCTATGAGGAACCGCCCAATCGCAGCCGCGAACAGTCTGCTGTCGAGACCCGGTACGCCCGCTTCTTCGAGACCGCGCCCCTGCTCGAAACCAGCTCCGGCCGCAGCGCCACCCGCATGGCCCGGTTCGACATCTCCCAGCCCGTCACCTTCCATTACAGCGCCAACACCCCCGAACTCTATGTCCAGGCCGTCCGCGACGGCATCCTCTACTGGAACCGCGCTTTCGGAACGAATGTCATCCGCGCCGAGAAAGCCCCCGACGGCGTCACTGCTCCGGATCCCCGCTACAACATCGTGCAATGGGTTCCCTGGGATGCCGCAGGCTCGGCTTATGCCGACGTCCTGGTGGATCCCCGGACCGGCGACTCCCGCCACGGGCAGGCCTACATGACCAGCGTGTTCGCCGTCAGCGGTCGCGCCCGGGCCCGGGCCGCACTCCGTTCCATGCGCGAACTGGTCGAGGCCAGAAAGGATGCCAAGGGTGGTGAAACCAAACTTCTCTGGCCCGAACTCGGTTTGCCCATGCTCGAATCCGCCAACGCCTGTCAGGTCAATCCCATCGCCTTCGCCCAGCAATACGCCCAGGGCCTGGAAGAACTCCTCGCCAGCAAGGACCTCACCGATGCCGCCGTGCTGCGTGCCTCCCAGGATTACGTCCGGGAAGTGGTCGCCCACGAGGTCGGACACGTCCTCGGCCTGCGCCACAACTTCGCCGGCAGCCTCGCCGCCACCATGACCCCGAAGGAACTCGATCAGTGGTTCCAGACCTATATCACCGGCAAGGGCATCGAGTCCTGGACCAATCGCCTCTCCAGTTCCTCCATGATGGAGTACAGCAACTTCAAGGCGGGCGTGTTCATCGGATGGCTCATGCGCGAGACCGACCAGGTCCTTCCCCACGACAAGGCCGCCATCCAATGGGGCTATTTCGACAGCAAGGAAGCCCAGGAGAAGAAACTCCTCTTCGGCACCGATCAGGATGCCGGACGCTTCGGCGATGTCCGCACGTTCGACTACGGCACCACCCCCATCCTCGCCAATTACTCCGAGCTCTCCGCCAATCTCCGCAACCTCCCCCACGAACTCATCGAACGGTTCATCCGCGCCCGCGCGCCCCGCGATCCCCGCGACCGCGTCCCGCTGGAACAGGTGAACCTGTCCGTGACCGGGACCGCGGCCCAGCTCGCCAGCGGATTCACTTCCCTCCTTCCCTGGTTCCAGTTCAGCACCCGGTCAATTTCCGTCGAGAACGCCTTCGACTTCATCGGCGACCTCAACCGCCGGGAACGGGCCGAAGCCCATTGGAAGGCGCTCGCCGCCGATTTCGACCGCCTCGGTGGATTGGATCGCGTCCTGTTCGCCCCCCTGCCCGCCGATCTCAAACTCGAGCTCAAGAAGGAACCCGAAGGCGTTGAACCCGCGCCGAAACTCGACGCCAACCTGCTCACCGCACGCCTCGAAAAACTCCTGGTCTCGCCTGCCTACACCAACTTCGTCGGGCTCGACGAACAGTCCTACAGCTTCACCGAAGCTGAACGGACCCTCATCACCGAACGCGGCCGTCTCTACTTCAAGGAGCTCGAGGAAGCCGTCCTCCGACAGATCCTCACCCGTCTCGAGAACGCTCCGCGCGATCTCTCCCGCGAAGCGAGTCCGCTCAGCGGTCTGGCCGATGACGACCTGGTCGCCCAATTGGAGCGTCGGATCATTGATCTCTCCCGCCATGTGTTGCTCGCCCGGAATGATTCAGCCCGGATCCGTGGCAAGTTGGACAAGAGCCTCGTTGAAGTTCCCGACTTCAAGTACTCGCAGGAAACCCGGCTCGCGGCCGCCAAGGCGCTCAATGACAAGACCGGCTCCTTCCGCGGTTGGGCCACCGACGCCAAGGGTGACCTCAACAAGGCCCTCAAGGACGAGGTCGATGCCGCCCTCAACATCCCGAACCTCAAGGAATTCCGGGACTCACTCCTGAGCCGCCCGCTCCGCGAATGGTACCTGCGCCAGCAGGATCTCCTCCAGCTCCTGCCCCCGCGCCCGCCCGGCGCCACACCGGGCCGCTGATCCCCGCGGATGGCCAACCATCCCGGACTGCATGCGTCCCCATCGGGGACCGGGAATTCAGCCCAGGGCTGAGGGAGCATCGGCGACCAATGCCCTGGGTTGTCCCACCCCGGTTCGTGCCCTGAAGGGGCACCGGAACCGTCCGATCCGTCCCCGGCCACCCACTCGGATTTCCTGCGCCCCTTCAGGGCGCATGAACATTTCACCTCATCACCCGGGACATCGGTCGTCGAACTCCCTCAGCCCCGGGCTCTGTTCC
>CAZDYB010000541.1:0-3582 GCA_964509045.1 uncultured Akkermansia sp. | reverse complement strand
AAGTGGATGGGAGAGATTTCGCGACCGTTGATGGCGCGGCCTTCGGCGGAATCGCTGCGGGGACCGAAGGCGGCCTTGAATCCGGCGAGGACACCGACCCCGACGGCGTCGTCGCCGGCCTGGCGCCAGTTGAGGTAATCGACGGGAGGAAAGAAGCAGGCGACCGCCTGGACGGCACTGGATTCGCGATCGACGGGATCCCTGGCATCGGGCTTACCGGGACCACCCTGGGTTCCGAGGGTGAGGGACAGATGACCTCCGGCGGAGGCGCCGAAGATGCCCATGCGTTCGGGGTTCACTCCATAGGTGGCGGCGCGCGATCGGACGAAACGGATGGCGCGGTGGATGTCCTCGGTGATTTCGGGGATGATGAACCGGGGTTGGGATCCGTGGACGACGGCGAACACGGTGTAGCCGCGGTCGAGCATGGGGGTGAGGAGACCGGCCTTGAGGGCGCCGTCGATGGCTTCATGACTGGAGAAGAAACCGCCGGAGACCATGAAGAAGACGCCGTGCCCGTTGGTTTGGGTGGGTTGGATGACGTCGAGGGTGAGGGCGGTGCCGAACTTGCGATGGTAGGTGACCTCGGTACGGGAGGCGACGGGCGGATCGGCGGCGAGCAGGGAGAAACCGAGGCTGAGCAGGGCGACGAGGAGTCGGGGGAAACGGGAGGACGGGGACATGACCAGACGTTGTGCCGGGGGGGGTTGTCGGAGCAAGGCCGGGATGGCGCGGGGAGGGAGGGGATTACGGCCGTTCGGCGGGTTGCAGGATCAGGGTGGGAACGGCGGAATGGGTGGAAGTGTGTCGGGAGGGAGGATGTTGCTGCCACCAATCGCGACGGCGGGATTCGGTCCAGTCATCGGCCGCGGGGCAACGGATGAGTTCGTCGAGGAAGGCGGCCATGGAGACGGGACGTTCGGCGGGATCCTTGGCGAGGCAGCGGAGGATGAGGGATTCCAGGGTGTGGCTGACGGGGAAGGGAGCGATCTGGCTGGGGGGAACGGGTTGGGTGTTGGCGTGCATTTCCCAGAGTTGATCGACGGACTCGGCGGCGAAGACCGGTTTGCCGGTGACGAGGAGATAGGCAACGGCGCCGAGGGCGTAGAGATCGCTTTGGGGATCGCCATGGCCGTGGGAGCGGATGGTTTCCGGGGCCATGTAGAGGGGGGTTCCGATGAAGCGGGAAGCGAGGGAGGTTTCCTTTGGGGTGGCGTGGGAGGCGTCTCGGACGAGGCCGAAGTCGAGGACCTTGAGGGTGTCGACCATGCCACCACGTTGGCAGAGGAAGAGGTTGCCGGGTTTGATGTCGCGATGGATGAGGCCGGCGAGATGGGCTTCCTGGAGGGAACCGGCGGCCTGACGCAGGAGATGGATGGCCCGTTCCTGGGGGATGGCGCCGTGGAGATCGACGAGTTGCTGGAGGGTGAGGCCTTCGAGCAATTCCATGGCGTAATAGAAGATGCCGTCGGCGGTGTGGCCGTAGTCGAAGACCTGGATGGTGTTCGGGTGGGTGAGGCGGCAGGTGAGCTGTACCTCGTGTTCGAACTGACGGATGAGTTCTTCGTCGGCGCGGTCGGGCAACAGGAGCTTGATGGCGGTCTCGCGTCGGAGAAGGGCGTGACGGGCGCGGTAGACAACACCCATGGCGCCTTCGCCGATCTGTTCGACAAGGGTGTATTGGCCGAGTTGACGGGCGCGGAGTTGGGCTTCGTTGAAGCGGCGTCGCCAGACGGTGCTGAGGTGGGAGGCGACGAGACCGGTGAGGGTGGCGAGGGCGATGAGGAGGAGGAGGAGTTGAAAGATGAGGCGAAGGACACGCAGGGGTTGGAAGGCCTCGGCGGCATCGATCTTGGTCACGACCCCGAAGTGGTGGTCCGGGAGCCAGTGCCACGCGCCGACGACGGGGACACCCCGATAATCCGGGACGGGAACCACGCTCACTCCGGTCGGCGAAATGAGGGCGTCCGACACCAGGCGCATCAGGGGACGCGTGGCGGGATCGGTGGTGGGATTGAATCCGTGGGTCAGGTCACCGCCCGGATCGCGGAGGATGACATTGAGGGCTGAGGAACTGCCTGGGCCATTGGTGAGGATGCCGAGCGACCGGAGTTGATCGTCGAACCGGCTTTGGGAAAGCAACCGGCCTTCTGGGTCGAATCCGAAGGTTTCACCGCTGGTACCGGGTCGGGCGACGGACAACACCCGTGTGAATTCGGCTTCGGGTCGGATGACCACGGCGAGGATGCCGGAGATTGTTCCGTCGTCGGCGCGGAGGGGAACGAGGACCTGCATGACCTGGAGTTCGCCGCGGGGCGGGGTGCCGGGGGGAAATGGGCCTGTGGGACTTGAGGGACTTGTGGGGCCGAAGTTGGGTCTGGGGCCGCGGCCGGGACCGCGTGGGCCACCGAAGCGTGGGCCGCGGCCGGGCTTGAAGGGCGTCATCAGGGCCGGGCGGCCGTTGGTGAGGACGCGTTGGAAGATGTCCGTCTGTTCGGCGGGGATGGGGGTGCCGGGCCGGAGCCGCATGCGCCCGGAGGAGGCGACGATCTGACCGTTGGTGGAGACGAGGATGGCGACTGGATAACCGGCGGTGTCGAGACGTTCGTCGAGGGTGCTGACGAAGGCCTGGGAGGACGCCTGGATGGCAGGGGATGGAGGAGTGTTGTTGGTGCGGAGCGGGGCGGCGAGGAGGAGGTTGGCGGGGGATCGGACGGCGGGATCGGTGGCGATCAGGCTGGCGGTGCGGAGTTGGCCGTTGATCCAGAGTTCGAGGGCGGTGACGTTCGCGTTGAGGGCGGTTTCGAGTTCACTGCGGAGTCGGTCCTCGAGGGTTCGTTTGACGGCATCCTGGCTCCACCAACCGATCCCGATGATGACCAAGGCGGCGATGCCGGCGCTGATGAGAAGGCGGCGGTGTCGCAGGAAGGTCCGGCGGGTCCAGGTGGAACCCGAAGGGCCGGCTGGGGGGGAATCGATCACTGGAATGGCTGACTCCCGGTCCGGCGCGGTGGCTACAGGATTCTGGGGAACCGGGTCACGGGGTGACTGCGAGGCGTTCGTCGATCTCGGGGGACTTCATGAACACACCCTGTTCCTTGTAGGCGCGCAGGACGAAGTGGGTGGCGGTGGAGAGGACACCCTGCATGGTGGAGAGCTTTTCGGAAACGAAACTCGCCACCTCGCGCAGGTTGGCACCCTCGACCTCGACGAGGAGATCGTAGCCACCGGACATCAGGTGACAGGAACGGACCTCGTCATAGCGGGCGATCCGTTCGGCGAGCTTGTCGAAGCCTCCACCGCGTTCCGGGGTGATCTTCACCTCGATGAGGGCGCGGACGATGTCGCGCCCGAGCTTTTCCTCGTTGAGGACGGCGCGGTATCCGAGCAGGACACCGGACTCCTCGTGTTGCCTGAGGCGGGCGCGGATGTCGGCCTCGGTGGTGGCAAGGAGGCCGGCGAGTTGGACCGGGGAGAGCGAGGCGTCGTCGTGCAGGAGCTTCAGCAAAGGATCCATCCCCGGGAGGAAATCGGAAGCAGGTCCCCGCCGGAAGCAGTTTCGTGACGGGGGCGGTATCGCAC
>CAZDYB010000540.1:0-3589 GCA_964509045.1 uncultured Akkermansia sp. | reverse complement strand
TGGTCGTTTCATGGCCAATGGTTTTGAGGGGGGCGACCATCAGTTGCGCAAGCTCCTGGCGGATTACCGGGCACGGTTCGAACAACTGGATCAGGCGTATGACGCGGCCAACTCGCCCGACGCCCTGTTCGCGTTGTTGGAGCAATTGGTCCCGGTGAACCGGGCCTCGACCCATCTTGCCGATGCGTTGCAGTCGGCCCGGGATCTGGTGCGGGAAGATCGGCTGCTGATTGCGATGCGCGATGAGGCGTATGAGATCTCGCGATCGTTCGATCTGTTGGTGGCGGATGCGCGGTTGAAGCTGGATTACCGGATGGCGAAGGACGCCGAGATGCAATCGATGCAGTCGGCCCGGATGGCGGCTGCACAGCACAAGTTGAATGTCCTGGCGGCCTGCACGCTGCCGGTGACGGCAATGGCGGGGATCTTTGGGATGAACATCGTCCACGGACTGGAAGGGCGGTCGAAGGCGGTGTTCTGGGTGGTGATGGGTCTGGGGTTTGTGATCGGGTTCGCGGTGAAGGGTTGGGTGGTGGCCCGTTCCTCGAAGTCGTGAGGCGGAGGGTGGATCAGGGATGGCGGGTCGGGGTTCGCCGGGAGGGTCGGGCGAAGAGCAGCAGGGCGGTGCAGAGGGTGAACACGAGGGCATTGGGCGTGCGCGTCGTCCAGGCTGCCCAGGGCCATGGGAAGTCGAAGAAGGCGTAATTGAGCAGGAAGTAGAGGAGGGTGCTGAAGGTCAGGGCGGGTCCCAGCCAACGTCCGGCGGTTCCTTCCGTCGATCTTCCCCAACGCCAGGCCAGCCAGAGTGTCAGGCTGATCGGTGCCACGACATACAACAGGGCGCCTGGGATCTCTCCCATCCGCCCGTTCTCGATCACCAGGTTGCGGAAGGTCTTGCCGGCGATGGGCAGTGCGGTGACGGGGAAGGCGAGGAGCCAGGGCCAGTAACGGCCACCGGCAATCGCCAGCACCGGGATCAGGCCCAACATCAGGCCAAAGTCGTAGAGGGTGTCTACCCAACCCACCGAGAAGAATTCCACCGAGATCAGGAGTCCGAGATGGACGAGGAGCAGGGCGACTTCGGTTGCGGGTGAGAGTTCCGGAGTGGATTCGGTGACGGCACGGATCCGGGCCCGGGAGATCCACAATCCGAGGGCGAGGGCGGCGCCCATGACGGATCCGAAGAGTGTCTCCATGAAGTTCCACCAGTTGATCAGGGGCGCGGCCCTGGCGAGGGCGCCGGTCTGGAACAATTCCGGATGCCAGGCATGGAAGGATTGCAGGCATTGGCCGAGGGGAAAACCGATGGCTCCCCCGAGACAACCCCAGAGGCCGAGACGCCAGGCGAGGCCGTCGCGTTTGGCGGTCCCGACCCAGACCAGGAGACCGGCCAGGGCGAACAGGAGTCCGCCCCAGACCTCGCGTCGGGGTTTGGGGGTGGCGCCGGGCTCCCATTTCCAATCGGCGGAGAAATAGAATCGGGGCAGGAGTTGGCGTGCGGGATCGTGGGGTTCGTTGAGCGCCCAGATTCCGAGGGCGCACAGGGCGAGCAGGGCGGCGTAGGCCGGGATCAGTTCGCGGAGTCGATAACGGATCCCGCCAAGGCCCATGCCGAGGAAGGTGCCGGCAAAACCGATCCAGAGGGCACCCTTGATGCCGAGGCCGAACAGACCCCAGAAGAGGGCGTCGGTATTGCCCACGACCGGAGCGTTCTGGGTAAGGCCGATGGTCTGGCCGTAGGTCATCGAGCCGCCGAATCCCATGGCCACCGTGGTCCAGGCGACGGTGCGGATGAGGGTTGGGGAATGACCGTTGGGAACGAGGAGCAGGCAGAGGACCAGGCTGACGAGGAGCCCGGCGATCATCGCCCCGGTCTCGTGTCCGTACTGGCCGCGGATTCCCCAGGCCATCCCACCGGCGGCAGCCCCGAGGAGCACGGTCTGGAATGGACCGGAGGCGGCGGGCGTTTCACGGGATGCAACCGGGGGATTCAACGGGGGGAACGATGTCGGCAGCGAGGTCCGCGGAGCAAGGTTGTCGAGATGGTGTTGGGAGGAGGAAAGGAGTCCCGCTACCGCGCAGAGACTGCCGCGGGGCTCCTTCAGCCGCGGGCAATGATCCGCCCATTTCCGAGGTCGTAGGGGGACATCTCGACCTGGACGCGCTCGCCGACGGACATGGGGGCGAAGTCCTTCTTCATCCGGGCCGAGACATGGGCGAGGACGACATGCCCGTTGGGCAACTCCACGCGGAACAAGGTATCGGGAAGCAGTTGGACGACGATGCCGTGGATCTGGATGGGGTCCTCTTTTGGGGTCATGCGCGAAGGGAGTGAAGCCCCGGTGGGAGGGGCAACGGGTCGGAACCTGAAAAGACGGGCCTGCGGAGGCAAGCGACTTCTGGTGGAGGAACGAAATGGGAATGACTGGGGACAGGCTTGTCGGATTGGAGTGTGGTCACGCGGAATTCCGGGGTTCAGGATCCGGGACATGGCGCGACGTGAACGATGGCCGGTGGCCCTGACGGTGGCGGGATCGGATTCGGGAGGAGGAGCCGGGATCCAGGCGGATCTGAAGGTGTTCGCTTCGTTGGGGGTGCACGGCACCAGTGCGATCACGTGTCTGACGGCGCAGAATCCGGCGGGTGTGCGGGCGGTGGAGGCGGTGGGTGCGGATTTCCTGCGGGCGCAATTGGAGGCGGTGTTTGAGGGATTGCCGCCGCGTGCGGCCAAGACGGGAATGCTGTGGGATGAATCGTTGATCCGGGAGGTGGTGGAATGGTGGCGGGTTGGAGAGCGTCCGCCGTTGGTGGTGGATCCGGTGATGATATCGACGAGCGGCGCGGTGTTGTTGAAGCCGGAGGCGGTGGCGGCGATCCGGGATGGGTTGCTGCCCCTGGCGACATTGGCGACGCCGAACCTGGACGAGGCGGCGCATCTCCTGGGCGCGGGACTGGGAAGCGTGGACGACCTGCGGGAAGCGGCGCGTGAGTTGCATCGGCGACACGGTTGCGCCTTCCTGGTGAAGGGCGGGCATCTGAAGGGACGCCGCGAGGCGGTGGATGTCCTGTGGGACGGACGCCGTGAGGCATTGCTGGTGGCGCCGTATATCCGTGGGGTATCGACGCATGGCACGGGTTGCACCTATTCGGCATCGATTGCAGGTCACCTGGCGTTGGGATTGAAACTTTGGGATGCGGTCGAGGCGGCGAAGGTTCAGGTGACCGACGCCATCCGGAACAGTGTGCGGATCGGGAGACACATGGCGTTGCGGGTTTGAGAGGTTTTTTGGGTGGCATTGCGCAGGGAGGTTGGCTGCGCCGGGGTGGGTGACGTGCAGGAAGGATGAGAACGGCCGAGGCGTGGCTTGGCAGGGAAGACGCGTCGGGGCACCTTCGTTGGATCCACATGAGCGAAGACAATCACCAGGCGTCGGATCTGAACCGGCGGAACTTTTTCAAGGCGGGATCGCTGGCGGCGTTCATGGCGGCGCTGGGCGGGGTGCCGTTGACGGCGCAGGAGGCGGACAAGGCGGCGGATGCGGCGGGCGCGCCGAACCTGCCTCCGCCCAAGGCGGACCCGAACTACAAG
>CAZDYB010000539.1:0-3600 GCA_964509045.1 uncultured Akkermansia sp. | reverse complement strand
TTGACCGTAAACCGGTTTAGCAAACCAGCGCCTTCAGCCACTCGGCCACCTCTCCGCTGAAGCGTCTGAAACTGAACCATGCAGAGGCGGGCAGGGTCAAGCGGGAGCTGCCGGGTCGATCCGGGTATCCGGGTATCCGGCTCCGGATTCGTCGAGTGCCTTGTGCCCGGGAAACCGTGGCTTGAATGGCGTCCTTGTTGGACCGCGGACAGGACCGAAGTGAAACCCGCTCTCCTACCGCTCCTGGAGGAGCTTCCGGATGCGGCGGGCAAAGGCGCCGCAGTGGTCGGGTTGGGCCTGGTAATGGATGGCCTGACGGCGCACGTCGTGGTCGTCGCTCACGACGAAGACAACGGGTTGGGTCGGGTCGGATCGGAGATGACGGAGATGACCGATGAGATCGGTGTCGGCGCGATGTTGGCCGGAGCCACCGGACCAGAGGATCCGGGCGTTCTCGGCGAGATGCCGGTGACCGGGGTCGGGACCGTCTGCGAACAGGAGGATGCGGGTTTTCGGGAGCCGGGCGGCGAGGTCCTTCAGCAGGGGATGCAACTGGCGCAGGGATTCGGTGAATTGCGCAGGCTCCATGGGCACGCCGAGGGCATCCCCGGCGCGACCGATCCAGTTGAAGGCGTCGATCAGGATCGTGCCGGGGTCGATGCCGGCGAGGACGTCGGAGATGCGGGGAAGGGGCACGGAGCGGGCGTTGCGGAGCGAATCGGAGAGGGCGGAACGCCGGAGGAGGGCGCGGTCGTGCAGGGTGGCGAGAGGGCCCGGGGGAAGGAGGTTGGCATCGGCAAGCAGGGTGGCCCGGGCGATGACGGCGTCGATCTCGGGAACGGACCGGGCGAGGTCGAGTTCGGCGAGGAGATCCGAGACCCACGCCGGAGCATTGGCCCGGATATCGCCGAGCCGGGAGGTGCGGCTTTGGATGGCGGCGTCCAGTTGACGGATCAGTGCGGGCCAGTCGGCGAGGGGTTCGAGGGCATCGCTGGCGGCGTTGCGGGCGCGTTCGCGGAGTTGGGTCAGTTGATCGAGTTCATTGCGGAGGCGGGTACGGTTTCCGGCGTGGCGATCGGCCAGTTGTTGGCGATCGAGGGCACGTTCGATTCCGGAGAGGAGACGTTCGAACTCCGGGGCAGCCTCGTTGATCTCGCGTTCGGCTTCGACGACACGGGCAAGCCAGGGTCGGACCTGGGCATCGAGGGCGGTGGACACCTCCTGACGGATCCGGGTGCCGGCATCGGATTGGAGTCGGGCGACTTCCGTCCGGCATTCGGCGAGTTGGGAGTGGAGTTGGGCGAGGTCGGAACGGTGGGAGGCGTGGAGGGTCCTGAGTTCAGCCTGATGGGTCTGGGTGGCGGCGGACAGTTTGTCGCGGGCTTCCTTGAGCCATTTCCGATGACGTTCGAGATCGGTGAGGATCTGTGGGTCTGCGTGGACAGGGGTGGGCGTGGTTGGTGCCGGTTCGGGACCGGGCTCGGGCGGGGACAGCTTGTCGGCCTTTTCGAGGGGAGCGATGAGGACGGATTGGACAAGGGCCCGCCAGAGGCGAGGGCCGGGGGAGGGATCCGGGGTGATGGATTTGAGTCGGTCCTGGGTGGCGAGGGCCGCCACGGCGGGGCGGAGGTCGAGCCAGAGGGCGACGGTGAGGGTTGCGGGATCGACCGAGGCGGAGAGGGGTTTGATCCATGGGGCCAGGGTGGCGGGATCGAGGTGTTGGAGGACGCGACAGACAGCGAGGCCGTGTCGGAGGACGTCAGCGATGCCTGGGGTGACGACGAGGTTGGATCCGGCCAATTGACGCCAACGATCGGCGATGGCGGCGCGTTTGGTGAAGCCGCCGCGCATGAGGTTGCCCAACTCCTGCACGGCGGCATCCGGGAGGTCATCGACGATCCCTGCCAGAGCCGGCCGGAGCCAATCGGGGACATCGGAGGATCTGGTGTGCGCGTGCATGGGAGGGACGATACACCAGGAAGGGGGAAGGGGGGAGGATCGGGCTCAACCGAGGCCGTAGAAACGGGCGCAATTGCCGCCCCAGAAGGCGGCCTGTTCTGCGGGGGACCAGCCCCGGACGCGATCCCGCACGAGGCCCTCGACCTGTTCGTACGAGGCGGCCAGGCGGCACACCGGCCAGTCGGATCCGAACATCAGACGGTCCGGGCCGAAGGCATCGATGACGAGGTCCAGGAACGGGGCGAAGTCGGAGGCCTGCCAACGTTCGTGATCGGCCTCGGTGACCATGCCGGAGATCTTGCAGGAGAGGTTTGGGAATTGGGCGAGTTCGCGGATCTGGGCTGCCCAGGGTTCGAGGGTGCCGGCCTTGATGAAGGGTTTGGCGAGGTGATCGAGGACGAAGGGTTGGGAGGGAAACCGTTCGACCAGACGCATGGCGGCGGGAAGTTGGCGTGGGTAGATGAGGATGTCGTAGGTGAGTCCGAAATCCTTCAGCAAACCGATTCCCCGCAGGAAATCGGATCTCAACAGGAAGGCGTCATCGGGTTCGTCCTGAACCACGTGACGGACCCCGACGAAGCGGGGATGCCGGGCCAGCCGTTCGAGATCGCGTTCCACCTGGCAGGATCGGAGGTCGACCCAACCGACCACGCCGAGGATGCGTGGGGCGGCATCGGCGAGGCCGAGTAGCCAGTCGGATTCAGCGATGCATTGGCGGGCCTGGACGGCGACGGATCCGTCGAAGCTGAGGGGGCGTTGGAGCCGTTCGAGGTCGGCGGGCAACCAATCCCGTTCGAGCGGTGTGCCGGCGGGGATCCAGGGATATTCGGCGGAGCTGTATCGCCAGAAGTGCTGATGGGAATCGATGCGCATGGTGAAAGGGTGTCGAGTGGTTCAACGACGGGTACCGGTCCGTTCCAGGAGCCAGTCCCAGTCGGTGGTGGGAACGGCGTCGAAGATGCCGCCGGCGCCGCCCTTGACCGGAGGTCGGACGGTTCCATCGGGACCGCGGACGAGCCAGCGATGGGTTTCCAGATGGCCATCGGCGAAGGCGAGGTTGGCGGCGGCGTCATGGAAAGAGGCGGGGAGGTTCCCCCAGCGTGGGGGTTCCTCCAGACGATTCATGAAGAAGCCGTCATTGAGGGTGTCGGGGTGTTCATCCAGGAAGGTGAAGGTGGCGGCGGGCCGGGCGAGGTCGGTGTCCTTGAAGCCCTGGATGAAGGAGGGATTGAACCGGTTGGTGAGTTCGCCGGGATCGCCGACGAGGGAGTTGAGGGAAAAGGAGCGGTTGCGGAGACCGACAAGGGATTTCGCGGGATCCGCGGGGCAACGGAAGATGGCGGCGGTGCGGCCGGTGTAGCGACCGAGGAGGGCGTCGGTGAGGAAGCTGTTGTTGGTGTTCTCGGGAGAATCCTCCCAGTTGAGGACGTTGTTGGCCCAGTTCCGGCGGAGGGAACGGGTTTCACCGACCCCATGATTGTTCACGTACCGATCCTGATGATCGTCGGCGTAGAGCTGAAGACCGAGTTGGAGGGTCCGGACGTTGTTTGAACAGGCGGTGGTGACGGCGCGGCGCCGGGCTCCGGCGAGGGCGGGCAGGAGGAGACCGGCGAGGATGGCGATGATGGCGATGACCACCAG
>CAZDYB010000538.1:0-3605 GCA_964509045.1 uncultured Akkermansia sp. | reverse complement strand
CCCGAGACGAATCTCATGCATACCGGCGACCGAACGTCGCCGCCCCGGTCGGGAGACCGTGGCGGCATGCGCTGAATGGGGGTTCGCGTCGGGAGACTCTGGATGGGAGGTTGGGTGTGCGCGGTGATGATCAAGAACCTCATGCAGATGTCCGGGGGAATCGGGCTGTTCCTGTTGGGGATGGCGCTGATGACGGACGGGTTGAAGGCCTTTGCGGGCGAGGCATTGCGGCGGGCGTTGGTGCGGTTCACGGGCACGCCATTGAAGGCGTTTGGATCGGGGGCACTCGTCACGTTGGCGGTGCAATCGTCGAGCGCGACCACGGTGGCGGTGATTGGTTTTGTGAGTGCCGGCCTGCTGACCTTTCCGCAGGCGGTGGGGGTGGTGTTGGGGGCCAGTCTGGGAACGACAGGAACCGGATGGATCATCGCGGTGCTGGGGTTGAAGGTGGACGTGGGACTGTACGCCCTTCCGATGGTGGGTCTTGGGGCCTTTTTGAAGTTGCTGGGGCGCGGTCGATGGAAGCCGCTGGGCCTGGCCTTGGCGGGGTTCGGGCTGATCTTCATCGGGATCGGCGCCTTGCAGCAGGCGATGGAAGGATTGTCGGGCGTCCTGAACCTGGCGGCGTTGCCGTCAGGCAACCTTTGGGGACATGCACTGGCGCTGTTGGTGGGGTTGGTGCTGACGGTGTTGATGCAATCGTCGAGTGCGGCGGTGGCGACGACCCTGACGGCGTTGCATACGGGGACGGTGGGGTTTGATCAGGCGGCGGCGATGGTGATCGGGGCGGCGATGGGGACGACGGTGACGGGAGCGATGGCGGCAGTGGGTGGAACAGTGGCGGCGAAGCGCACGGCATTGGCGCACGTCGTGTTCAATCTTGGGACCGGACTGATTGCGTTGAGCCTTCTGCCGATGTTCCTGTCAGGGATTGGATGGGCGCAGCGTCGGATGGGATTGGATCCGGGGGCGATGAGTCTGGCTGCATTTCACACGGTGTTCATAGGGGTTGGGGTGGGGTTGCTGATGCCATGGGTGAGGCGGTATTCGGGTTGGATCGAGCGGATGTTGCCGGAGGAGGAGGGGATGTTGGGGAGGAACCTGGATGAATCGCTTTTGCAGGTGCCTGAAGTGGCGTTGGAGGCGTCGAATCGGGCGTTGAAGGCAACGGCGGACGAGCTGTTTCGGGGGGTTGAAGGAACGCTCGGTGGGACAGACGCGGGATTGGATGAGGCGCATCGCGGGCGGATCCAGGAGGCGTTGGACCGGATCCAGCAGTTCTTCGCGAAGATTCCGACGGTCAGCGGGAATGGGCCGGGGTGGGAAGGGCGGGTGGCGCAGATGCATGCAATTGATCACCTCGCGCGTCTGGTGGCCCATGTGCCGGTGCCGGCGACAGTGCGGCGCGGTCTGCTGCATGTGCGGGTCGGGCCGGCCCTGATGTGTGCTGGGGAGTTGATGGAACTGGCGCGTTGCGGATTGAAGGGGGAAGGCGCGTCGGGTTGGTTGGCGGGGATCCGACAGCGGTCGGAAGCCTTGGTCGAATTGAGGCGGGGAGAACGACCGGCGGTATTTCGACAGACGGCGGTGGGCGACTGGCAACCGGGTCTGGCGTTGGAGGTTCTGGAAGCGTTGCGTTGGTTGGACCGGGTGGGACACCACGCATGGCGGGTGTCGTATTATCTGGGGAACGACCCGGTTCCGGAGGCAACGCGGCCGGCGTCGCCTCCGGAGCCGAAGGGATAGGGGTCGAACCGGGAGGGGTTCGGGGACGATCAGCGGGTCGGGACCCGATGGATGGTGTGGAGGATCTCGTTCTCGACGGGTTGCCCGGATGCGGAGCGCAGGGCGAAGCGGATGCGTTGCTGCATGGCGGGGACGGTGCTGGCGAGGGTCAGGCGCACGGTGCGACCGTCGGACGCGAGGGCGGCGGAGGTGACATCGACGGCATCGCGCCCCTTGGCCTCGGGATCGCTGAGGCGGAATTCGGGGGAACCGTATTTCTCGGTCCACCTGTAGTTCCAACGTTCGACGCTCCAGTTCTGGAGATCGGCGACGGTTTCGGGGTCGAGACGTTCGGTGAAGGTGATCTCGACGCCGGAGTTCTTGACGTGGAGTTGACGGGGCATGACGACGGGTTTGCCGGTGTAACGGACGCGATGGAAGGCGCCTTGTCGGGCCCCGTTGCTCTGCCAGATGACGAGGCCGCAGGTGTAGAGCTGGCCGTCGAGCGGGCTGAATCGGGAACGCATGATGCCGGACTCGAACCGCAGGGGAAACCGCACCACGCCGCCCTGGCGGACGCCATCGACCTCTTCATGGAAGGCCTTGAAGAGGGAGCACGTGCCGTAGCTGGTGTGGAGCAGATCGCCTGAGAACGGACCCCAACGTTCACTGGTGACCCAAGCCTGACCGCCGGAGGAATTGTCGGCGTTCTTGGGAAGCCAGAACAGGGGGAGATCGTAATCTTTGGGTTTGGGGGTGCGATGGGCGGTGAACACATGCCCGTAGAATCCGCCGGGCTTCATCCAGTTCACCCGGGAAGCCGGCACCCAGTTGCCTTCGTTGTCGCTGGAAGTGATCTGGTCGTCGGGCCCCATGCCGATGCCATTGGGGGCGCGGAGACCGGTGGCGACGACGGAGAGTTGGCGTCCGTCGGGAGTGACCTTCAGCAGGGTGCCATGGTGGGGCAGGGTGGCTTCGCCGAGGTTGCCGCCCTTGTTGAAGTAGAAATTGCCGGCGCGGTCGGTTTCGAGGCCCAGGCAAAATTCGTGGTAGTGATCGGTGATCGTGGTGTCGTTGTTGAAATTCTCGTAGTGGTCGGCTTCGCCGTCGTTGTTGAGGTCGTGGAGACGCGTGATCTGGTCGCGGCCGAGGACGTAGACGGTGTCCTTGACGATGCGGAGGCCGAGGGGTTGGAAGAGGCCGGAGGCGAAACGTTGCCAGCGGAGGTTCTGCAGGCCTTGGTCGAGACCGGAGACGATCCACACGTCGCCGGAGACGTTGCAGATGGCGGCGCGGGTGGCGTCCTGGAAGAAGTCGAAACCGCCGAAGCGAAGCCAGGACTGCTGGGGATTGTCGTCGGGCCAGGTGATGGTATCCACGACGTAGGGACCGTCGCCGCCGCTGGTGGCGAGTCTGCCCTGGGTGACGACGGGATCGCCCCAGATTTTCGGGCCGGGCTTGAGGTCGGCGCGGAGATCGGCAGGCGCGCTCCGTTTCATGATGGGACTGCCTTCGGGAAGGTAAGAGAGCCGGAAGGGTTGGTGGGCCTTGATCGCGGGCAGCGAGAGCCAGAGGGTGGAGCCGACCAACCGGAATTCGCTGTTCCCCGCGACGCCATCCAGGCGGACCTCGACGGAAGTGCCGTTGGTGCCGGGCTTGAAGGTGGCGGAATTCGGGGCGACGGCGAGGTTGCGCTCGGGGACCTCGGCGATGCGGAGCATGCGCGGGCCGGAGTCGGCGGTGTACTGGATGACACGGTTGAACCCGCCTCCCACGTAGCTGGGTTGTTCGAGGACGCCGACCGTGCCGAGGTCGTACTGCAGGACGACGCGATGGCCATGCCGATGCAGTCCGCGCCAGTGGCCCCAGGCGTCGGGGAG
>CAZDYB010000537.1:0-3614 GCA_964509045.1 uncultured Akkermansia sp. | reverse complement strand
GTTTTGGATCCGCGTTGGTCCTGGCGGTCAGCCACTGCTCGGTCAACCCACACGCTGGTCCGTCCGGACTCATGCCCGGAGGAACCTCTCGCGAAGCCGAAGGATAGGTCCTTCGAAGCACAGGTGAGCAACCGCTCCCACACCTAGCGAACCCCCAAAATAGAATAGCAGGTAACCCCCGAACCGAACGGCATCGGGCAACCCGGCGGTCCATTCCCACGCCAGGATCCCCACGGCGATGTGCCATAGATAAGTGGAATAACTGGCCCGCCCCAGAAACGCTGCAAACCGGCCAAAGCGGTTGGTTATCGTCCCAAACCGAACAACACCGACCAGGATCAGGCCGGCACCCAGATAATTGCTGACCGTTCCAAACACGACGACCCACGGATAATGCTCAGACTGCCAGACAAACGCTGGCAGCAGCAGGATCATACCGGGTCCAATCGTCATCATCGGGCTCACCGCCTTGAGCAATGCCTCCAGACGGCAACAGGTCCACAGGTAAGAAATCAAAACTCCAAACAACAACGAATCGATCCGCAGATGCGTGGGAAACGTGAAGGTCTCGTGTGTGAAGATCTCCTCCCGATGCCAGACGTCGACCCGCAAAAGTTGGCAAAGGATCGCGACGGCGCAGAACAACCAGGGAATGGACCGAAACGGACCAACTGCCCCCATCGGCATCCGGACCATTGTCCAGACTGCAAATGCCAGGAACAGATAGAAGTGCTCCTCGACTGCGAGCGACCAGGTGTGCGGCCACAATTTGCCAACATAATTCTGAACAAACAGGATCTCCCCCAACCAACCCTCCGCACTCATCTCAAGGTGTCCCTGAAACACCGGAAGCATCGTTGCAGCCAGCAACAGGTAGAACTGCGGATAGATCTTCCAGGCACGACGTGCCAGGAACCGACCCACCCGCAGGTGCCCCGTCGAACTCCATTCCCTGAAAAGGAGGCCCGACACCAGAAATCCGCTCAGCACAAAGAACAGATCCACGCCAATCCAGCCCCCGCGCTCCATAATGATCAGTGGCAGGGACGGCCTTGCCGGAAGTCGGACATGTCGGAACAGCACTAGAACCACAGCGATGCCCCGGAGGATGTCGAGGCCGGTGTTACGCACGATTGAATCCCTCCATCGCCTGTCCTTGCCCAACTGGGAACATCCAGCGCAAAGGATCAGGTCCATCCAACGGAAATGTCATGGCCGGACGCCCGGATGGTCTTCCACTGGAATGGCCGGTGCAGGGGGCATGCCCCGAGCCTTTCTAAAACCCGGCTCCGCTTGCGGATCAATCCGGAGGATTCGATAACTTCGCCCCGGAGTCTCCCGGTAGGGCAGCATCAGACCCGGGACGTCATCCGCAGGCGGATCCCGGGTAAGCAGGTAGTCACCCCTGGGATATCCCAACTGGCGGTGATAACTGGCCTCGCGCAGATCCACACTCGGGCGGATGTAATCAGGCAGTATTGGGCGGCCCCAGATCTCGACCACCTCAAGGACCGGCGCTCCAATCGAAACACACAGCTTTGTCTCCGCAGGGAGTTCAGCACGCATCTGCCTCAGGACAATTCCCAGATTTTCCGCGTCGGTGATCCTCTGGTGCTCCCGGAACTTGACGTGGGAATGATAGCCATTGATCGATGCAACCAGAACGCATGCGGCTTGGCTCAATCGGAGGATCACAGCCTGCGGTCCACGTGCTGACAACCCCACCAGACCACTCCAGACCCAGGGCGCAGCCAGGATGACAACGGGGATCAGGTAGCGCCCGTGGTAGATCGTCCCCCAAGGCGTTACCAGGATCTGAAGCACGTAAAGACCCATGCAACCCAGCACGGCCCACCGAAACATCCCAGCCTGCTTGCGAAAACCCAGCACAGCGAGCCAGGCACCCATCCAGACCACCACCCCCACCAGCAAGGCAAACACAACGCCAGCTCCAGCCCACCTGCGCCCGATCACCTCTTCCGCAATCCTCAAGCCGGGTGAGATGGCCGAAAGCAGGGAGCGTCCCTTCAGGAGCTCAATGCAGCCCGCGGTGAGCGTTCCGACAAAGCTTCGCGCTTCGCCCCCGCTCATCTGGTTCGCCACCGACACATACCCCCCCGGTCCCCACGGCTGAAACACCGAATAGCCGAGGGTCAACATCAACGGAACCATGAGCAGCACAGCCGGACGCAGGCTTCGGCCGCGCAGGGAGGCGATCATCGACGCAAGGATGCCGGCGCCAACGATCGCAATCGCTGCCGTCCGCCAGAGCAGGGTCAGACTCAACCCAATGCCGGTCAGCAACCAAAGCCATCCCGATACCGACCTGCCACCCCTCCACCAAACCCCCGCCAGGACGCAGAGCAACCCGGTGAACCCGATGTCCGTGGCAAGCCCCATGGTCCCCACCGCAACCACCTCGTGAAATGTAAGGACACCCAGCAGGACAAGCGCTGTCATCTGGGGCATCCCCGCCACGCGCCAAAACCAGTAACACCCCAACAACGACAGCACACTCAACCCCAGTGAGATCGCCAGCAACCCGTTCCTGTTGGCTGCATACGTCCGCTCCGGATCCCACCCGATCGACAATATCAGCGATTGAAGTGGCGGATACAGTCCCGCACGCGGATGACTCTCATAAATGGGCAGCACATAGCCGGAGCCCATGGCAAATCCCTGGGCCCCGGCGGCATACTTCACCGAGTCATGCACGTGCGTGTACTGGCGCCCTTTGCCTGCGAAAAGCGCGCACGCGACCAAAATGATTGCCAGTGGCCCCAACCGGTCCAGCCACACCTCGTGCCATGAACGCGTTGCCGACGACGATCCACTGACCCCGGACTGCCTTGTCATGCTGTCATCCGACATTGCTTTCTCCTTTCACAGAAATCCCGCTTCGTCTGCCGCTCACCCGAAATCCGCAGCAGGTTGATGACTCCAGGAACCGTCACCTCCCCCATCAGCCCTGTCTCCGGCCTAACGTCAGGTACTGTGCACCCAGCGGCACCCCGGCAAGCCGCCGCTCCATCGGCCTCAAAAACCGCAGCAGCCGGGGGAAAAAGAACACGAATTGCTGCGCGACCACCGAAAACCCATGGCCAACCATCAGATCCCGGGCGACCGGCGGAGACAACGGCACCGCATCCCGATCAAACTCGATCCGACTCATGACATACCGGGTTCCCGGATTCCATGGGTTGTTTTCCCAAAGCGCAAAGTGCCCCCCAGGCCTCAGACTTTGCCGGATGTACTCCATCGCTCCTGGTCGATCCGATGGTTCTATGTGGTGAAAAACCCCGTTGCAAAACACCAGGTCGAACGTACCTGCCTCCGGCGCGGATTCGGTCGTCATGAACTCGACCGCCATCCCCTTGTAACGCTCCCGTGCCACCCGGATGGACTCCCGTGAGACATCCACGCCCACCACCCTCTTTACCTGCGGGAGATCCAACAGCAGGGGGATCGAGGTTCCCGTACCGCATCCATAGTCCAGCACCTGCCGAACCTCGATTCCCCGATCCAAGAACTGTTGCCGGAGCCATTCGATCCGGCCGTTGGCAAAGTAGTCCTTCGACTCACCCGAAATCGAGATACCGCGCCCAAGCTGTGCT
>CAZDYB010000536.1:0-3622 GCA_964509045.1 uncultured Akkermansia sp. | reverse complement strand
TTCAGACGGGCTGTGAGGAGGATCCAATCCATGCTGGCGATGGTTGGTGGATTTCGGATCGGTGGAATGAGACGGGTTCCAGATCGTGGCTGACATCAAATCGAGACGGCCAGGCCCTCGGTCTCCGCAAGCCGTTTTTGATTGGCGTCAAAGGTCAGGAACTCGGAAGCCCCCAGATGAAGTGCGGTGGCGACATGCAGGATATCCGCCAATCGATGCCCGTTCGCTTCGGTGTAGCGGGCGCTGAGATGCTCGGCGATCTGATGCACATCCGACCAGTCCACTGGCACAACCTCCAGCACCCTGGATCTCAGGTCTGATTGCAGATCGTTCAACATCTGGTGGGCCTGAGGTCTTGGGAAGCCCTTGGTCTTGTCCAGGCAATGGAGCCGGATCTGGAGCCGCAACGACTGCCTGAACTCCAACAGGAGCAGGCTGGAGATCGGGAGGGCAATGCCCCGCTGCGCCATGTACGCATTGGCACGGGGAGAGAAGACTTCCCGTCGGTAGAGCGAGCACAGGAAGGAGGTGTCTGCGAAGGTTGTCATCCCTCTTCTCCTTCGAGCTCCGCCTCGCGCATGGCGACGACTTCCGCTTCGCTGAACACGTGATCACCCCAGATGGCTTTTTGCCGTGCGGCAAAGTCCGGCATCCGGATCTTCCTGCCTCGGGCAGGCCGCATCGCGGTCAGCATTGCGATGGGAACGCCGCGCTTCTCAATGCACACGGATTCACCATCACCGAGCCAGGCTTCGAGCATCGCAAAGTTGTTCCGCAGGTCCCGGACGGTTGCCGTCTTCATGTGGACACGTTTTGTCCACACCGGGTTCTTGTCAATTGCGTGGGGAGAACCCATGGGGGCAGTCCCGAATGGCGTTGGGCGTCATTCGGTGGTGTGAGCAGGGGTGACGTCCGGAGGCGGGGACGGCAAGCTGGAGGAGATGCGACTGCGAGGTTGGTCATGGAACCTGCTGGGTTGGTGGGCGGGAAGCCTGCTGCTGTGGGGATTGGTGACGCTGGCCTTTGCGGCGCAGTTGGTGGTGGCGGCGGAGTTGGAGTGGATGGCGGCGTTGCAGATAGCGATGCGGGAATGGGCGCCGTGGGCATTGCTGACTCCGGTGGTGGCGGTGTTGACGGTGCGGTTCCCCTTTGAGCGGGGACGATGGCCGATGAGCCTGGCGGTTCATGTGATGGCCTGTGCGGCGGTGGTGTTGGTGGCGGGAACGCTTTCCCAGGCATTGGGCGCCGGTGAAATGGATCGGCCCGGTCCTCCGTTCCGGCGCTCGTTGGAAGGATTTGAAGGGGGACCGCGTCCGGGTGGGCGACCGGAGAACCGGCCACCGGGCGGGCCGCCTGGTGGGCCGCCTGGTGGGCGGCGGGATCGTCCGCCGGGAGCGGGTCGGGGCCCGATGCTGGGTCGGTTGCGGTTGCATGTGCCGGTGTACTGGATCGTGGTGAGCGTGACGTCGGCGGTGCTGCATTCGCGGCGGGCGCAGGAACGGGAACGTCGGAGCCTGGAGCTGGCCCATTCGTTGGCCGAGGCGCGGTTGTCGGCGTTGCGCATGCAGCTTCAGCCGCATTTCCTGTTCAACGCGCTCAACGCCATTTCCTCGCTTGTGCATTCGAATCCGGAGGCTGCGGACGAGATGATTGCGAACCTGTCGGATTTCCTGCGGATGACCTTGGAACTCCCGGACCAGCCGCAGGTTCCGTTGCGTCGGGAGTTGGAGTTCCTGGATCGGTACCTGGCGATCGAGCAGGTGCGTTTCGGGGGACGTTTGCAGGTGTGGCGGGATTTTCCGGCGGACACCCTGGACGTGCCGGTGCCGGTTCTGGCGTTGCAGCCGTTGGTGGAGAACGCCGTGCGACATGGACTTCAACCGCGACCGGGCCCGGGTCAGCTCCGGGTGTCCGGACGGCGGATCGAGGGTGGGTTGGAGATTTCTGTGGAGGATGACGGGGTGGGGATTGGGGAAGGGATGCGGGAGGGGATTGGGTTGACCAATACCCGGGCGCGGCTGCGGGAGTTGTACGGGGACAGGGCGCGGCTGGAGATTGGTCCGGCGACGGAGCGGGGAACGGTGGTGACGTTGCGCATACCGACGACCCGTCTCCTGACGACACCTGCCACGGGGAATGAAGCATGAAGATGAAGATCCTGATCGTGGATGATGAACCGTTGGGAAGGGATCGGATCCGGTCCCTGCTGGCGGGTGAACCGGACGTGGAGGTGGTGGGAGAGGCGGAGGATGTGCCGGGGGCGGTGGAAGCGATCGGTCGATTGCGACCGGACCTGGTGTTTCTGGACATCCAGATGCCGGGCGGGACTGGGTTTGATGTGTTGCGGGATCTGGAGCCGCCGTTGCCGATGGTGGTGTTTGTGACGGCGTACGACGCGCATGCGGTGAAGGCGTTTGAGGCGAGGGCGTTGGACTATCTGTTGAAGCCGGCGCGTCCGGCGCGGGTGAAGGAGGCGATGGCCCGGGCGCGGGAGCGGAGGGGAACACACGAGGCGGAGGATGTGCCGCGCCGGCTGATGGAATTGTTACGGGCGCAGGAGACGCGACCGGTGCAATTGACGCGGCTACCCGTGCGGCATCAGGAACGGACCTTGTTCGTGAAGGTGGGGCAGATCGACTGGATCGAGGCGGCTGGGAACTACGCGTTGTTGCATGTGGGGAAGGAGAGCCACGCGTTGCGGGAGACGTTGGGGTCGCTGGAGGCGCAATTGCCGCCGCAATTCCTGCGGGTGAGCCGGTCGGCGCTGGTGAATCTGGATCGGGTGAAGGAGTTGCAGTCGATCACTGCGGGGGAGCATGTGGTGATGTTGTTGGATGGGCAGAAGGTTCCGATGACGCGCGGGGTGCGGGAGGTGGAGGAGCGGTTGAGGTATGGGTGAGGGTGATTGAACCGGGTTGTAACCGGAACTGGTGTGGTGAGGTCCCCCGATTGAACCTCGATTCTCAATTCACACATGAAACGTCTCTTCACAGCGCTTGTTCTTGCAGCCACCACCGCCACGGCCTGCCTTGCCGACGCCCGCCAGGACGTCGTTGCAGCGGCCAAGAAACTCGCCGACGCCTCCAACTACGCCTGGGTGTCGACGACGGAGATCGAAGGCGGACAATGGACACCGGTTCCGATCAAGGGAGTTGCGGAGAAGGCCGGGTTTGCGGTGGTGACGAGTGAGCGCGACGGCACGGTGACGACGGCGGTGATGAAGGGGGAGAAGGGTGTGGTCAAGACGGACGACGGCTGGAAGACGGCCGAGGAGCTTCGGGGAGCGGGTGGTGGTGGTGGTGGCGGCCGTGGGGGTGGCATGCGTGCCGCCGCGCTGTTGAGGACTCCGTTGCCGGCGGTTCAGGTGGCGAAGTTGGCGGAGTCCACCAAGGAATTGAAGGAAGTGAACGGTGTGATTTCCGGGGATCTGACCGAAGCGGGCGCCAAGGAGATGCTGACGTTCGGTGGTCGTGGTCGTGGGGGAAACGCGGCGCCGGAAGCGAGCAATGCCAAGGGTTCGGTGAAGTTCTGGCTGAAGGATGGGCAGGTTTCGAGGGTTCAGGTCCAGGTCTCGGGAACCTTCTCGTTCAACGGCAATGATCGCGACATGAGCCGGACGACC
>CAZDYB010000535.1:0-3628 GCA_964509045.1 uncultured Akkermansia sp. | reverse complement strand
TCCCGAACCCCCTCCCTTTTCGTGTCCTTTCGTGTGTTTCGTGGTCCGAATCCCCTCCGTGGTTCCTTGCACCAGGAATCCGATCAGGCCGTCTCCAGCAACGGCCCACCCACATGCAGGCCGTGACGGAGGCAGTACCCGCCGTTCACCACGTATTTCTCCGCCCAATGCCTCAGGCCTGCCCTCTCCTCCACCGTCAGCATCCGCACCACTTTCGCCGGTGATCCCAGCACCATCGATCCCGCCGGAATCCGGGTCCCCGGCGTGATCAGGGCATTCGCCCCAACCAGGCTTTCCTCCCCCACCTCGGCACCGTCCAATACCGTCGCGCCCATCCCGATCAGGCACCCGTCCCCCACCGTGCACGCATGCACATTCGCCGAATGCCCGATCGTCACCCAGTTCCCCACCACACACGGAAAATCATCCGACAGATGCAGCACCGCGTTGTCCTGCACGTTCGAGTGATGCCCCACCCGGATCGAGTTGATGTCCCCGCGCAACACCGCGCCGTACCACACACTGCTGCAATCCCCGAGCGTCACATCCCCCACCACCACCGCCGTCCGCGCGATGTAGACCTCCCGCCCCAATCGCGGTCGCACCCGCAGATGCCGCTCCAGTCGCGCAATCAAATCGTCCATGCCCCCCATGCTCCCCACACCTCCCCCGCCCGACAAGCCGTTGATCGATCCACTCCACGTCCTCCCAACGCCCCAAAGGGGAAAAACCAACCCAGACCGACCACCCGCGTCCCTGTTCGTGGGTCTGTCCCTCAATCGATTCCGCGAGGGCATCGGGTTGCGGGATAAATCCCGCGCTCCCAGGAGAAGGGCACTTCAGCGAGCCAATCCCCAAGCAACACCGTCGCCACTTCGTTCACCCACCATTCGCCATTCGCCATTCGTTCACACCGAATAATGCGGCGGCTTGGTCTGCGTCGAACGGATCCGATCCAACTCCTGGGTTTCCAACGTTTCGCCCAACCGTTCCAGGGCCCGCCGCAGCCGTTCAACTTCCCGCGCCTGGCCGATCACCACGGAATTCAACTCGTCGTATTGCCGTTCCAGATGCGCCACCGCCGCCTCCGCCCGTTCCAATCGTTCCCCCATCTCAACCGGATTC
Organism: uncultured Akkermansia sp.; assembly: GCA_964509045.1. Lineage (GTDB taxonomy): Bacteria > Verrucomicrobiota > Verrucomicrobiia > Limisphaerales > UBA9464 > UBA6176. The sequence goes on along the minus strand of CAZDYB010000535.1, from coordinate 2,503 downwards.
ACAATTCGTCCTCCCGCTCCGCAAAAAACAACTGGTACGCCCGGTCGTAATCCGCCTCCGCCACCCGCACATGCGCCTCGCGCGAAAGATCACCGTCATCCGCCAACGCCGGATCCACCCATGCCTGCTCGGCCACGATCCCATGGCGCCCCAGCCATTCCACCAACAACTCGGTCTTGATCACGGGTCCGGTAAAGAAATGTCGCATGTGGCTGAAGCCTTGGAACCAACACACTAGACCCCGCCGAAACGCCGATGGCGTCGGGCATACTCCTCCAACGCTTCAAACAACTGCGCCTTGCGGAAATCCGGCCACAACACCGGCGTCACCACAAACTCCGCATAACTGATCTGCCACAAAAGAAAGTTGCTCACCCGCATCTCGCCACTGGTCCGGATCAGCAGGTCAGGATCCGGATAATGCCGGGTGTAAAGATGCTCGGCGACAATCCGCTCGTTGATCTCTGCCGGATCCAGCGCCCCCGACCGCGCCTTGGCCGCCAGCGTCCGGATGGCTTCGACAATCTCCGTTCGCCCCCCGTAACTCAGGGCCAGGATCAGGGTTAGCCCGTTGTTGCGCGCCAGGGCCGCCTTGGTCTTTTCCAACTGCTGCTGGACCGCATCCGGCAACCGCCAGATCTGTCCCACCGCATCCAGACGCACGTTGTTCCGGTTCAACTCCCCGATCTCACCCTTCAGGAACCGGGCGAGATACTTCATCAACGTGTCCACCTCGTCCTTGGGCCGGTTCCAGTTCTCCACCGAAAACGCATACAGGGTCAGGTACTTGACCCCGGCTTCCGCCGCCGCACGCACGATCGCCCGGACCGATTCCACCCCGTTGCGATGCCCCTCGACCCGCGGCAATCCCCGCTGCTTCGCCCAGCGGCCATTGCCGTCCATGATGACCGCGACATGCTGCGGCAGATTCGCCACCGCCTGCGGACTGAGTCTGGGCTCGACACTCATCAGTTCAGGCTTCTTCCCCAAGTTCCCCACCGGGAACATCACATGAACATGGTCTGTTCCCGCGCCGGCCCCACCGACGTGATCGTCAACCGCGCGCCCGTCATCTGGGCAATGCTCAGCAGGTAATGCCGGCAGTTCACCGGAAGATCCTCCCAACGCCGGATGCCGTCCGTCAGCGTCTCCCAGCCCGGGAACTCTTCATACACCGGTTCGCATCGGGCCAGGACCTCGGAATCGTTGGGGATATGATGCAGCAATTGACCGTCCACCCGATACGCAATGCACACCCGGATCACCTTCACCGTATCCAACCCATCCACATTGGTGATGGCCAGTTCATCAATCCCGTTGACCATCGCCGCGTGCCGCGTCGCCACGGCATCGAACCAACCGCAACGCCGCGCCCGACCCGTCGTCGCCCCGAATTCACGCCCCATCCCGTGCAGCATGTCGCTCACCGTTGCGTCCTCCGACGGCAACGGCCCTTCCCCTACCCGGGTGGTGTAGGCCTTCATCACCCCCACCACCTTGTCCATCCGGTTCGGCGGCACCCCCGATCCCGTGCAGGCTCCACCCGCGGTGGTGCTGGACGAGGTCACATACGGATAGGTGCCGTGATCGATGTCGAGAAAGGTTCCCTGCGCACCTTCAAACAGGATGTTCGCCCCGCGCCGCGTGGCTTCATGGAGATGCACCACGGTGTTGGTCACGAAAGGACGGAGCCGATCCGCCGCCGCCGAGTATTCCGCCAGCAACGGCCCATACTCCAATGGCTGGGCTCCCAACGCCTTCAACACCTCGTTGTTCTCCTCCAACCGCTCCTTCAACCGCTCCGGAAAACGCGTCGGATGGATCAGGTCGATCACCCGCAATCCCACCCGCGCCGCCTTGTCACCGTAGGTCGGCCCGATCCCGCGCTTGGTGGTCCCGATCTTGTTCTGCCCCTTCCGCACTTCCCGTTGCCCATCCAACTCCCGATGCCACGGAAACACCACGTGGGCGGTCTCCGACAGCATCAGGTTCTTCGGGCCCACCGGCACACCCAGCTTCGCCAGGCCGTCCAGTTCCTTCACCAACCCGATCGGATCGACCACCACCCCGTTGCCGATGATGCACACCTTGTCGGGGCGCAGGATCCCCGAGGGAATCAGGTGCAGGACGTATTTGTCCTTGCCCACATACACCGTGTGGCCGGCGTTGTTGCCGCCTGCCGTGCGCACCACCATCTCCGATTGCTCGGTGAGCACGTCGATGATCTTGCCCTTGCCCTCGTCGCCCCATTGGGCGCCGACCAGAATCACATTTGCCATGGTTCGGATGAATGCCGGCAATGCAAAAGCCCCGAAGTGCAATCCTCGGGGCCCGACGCCGGAAATTACCGACGGACGTTACGGATGCAGGTCCCGGTGAGTCAATCGCGCCGGTGGACCCAGTTCCGACTGCAGAATCATCCATTCAGGCCCGCCCCCTCACTCCGCCATCTCCGCCAACAACCGCGCCGTCCATCGCGCCGATCCCGCATCCAGATGCCGTC
>CAZDYB010000534.1:0-3642 GCA_964509045.1 uncultured Akkermansia sp. | reverse complement strand
GAGACGTCGCGCATGATGAGCGCGTGGTCGAAGGTCACGCTGCCCCGTGGAAATGCAGCTTCGTCGGCAAAGAAGGACGACTCCACCTGTTCAACCGCCAACGGACGCACCTGCCATCCGTCGGTCTCAAGCCGGATGCCATCGAGACGGCAGCGATCACGGGTGACGGAGTACCCAATGCTGCCACCCTCGAAATAGGCGGAAGACTCGGCCAACGACCCGAAACAGGAGGAATCCGGCAGCAACTCACCCTCGCGGGCACGCAACCGCAGTGTCATGAAGCCGTCGCGCGACCGAACCGACATGGCAATCCGCAGTCCATCGTCGGTCACTTCGAAATCGGCCAGGCTGTGCTCGCCCGGAAAAACGCGTCCCCCGGCAAGATGATTGAGCAGGGAACCGGTATCGCGACGGGGAACATAGACACCTTCGCACCTCTGACCGGCCGGCCCGTCCCAGAGGACGGCGATCCGATGAGCCGCGTTCTCACTGGAAATGCCGCAGGAACGGGGAAGCCATCCGGGGCGCATCTCCTCAAGACGGATCAGGCAAATCCCGGCAATTGCATGACCGCCCTGAAGCTTGGGACGGAACGGCGCCGGTAGAAAGCGACCCATGACGTCCGGATCCACACGGAAATTGATGAGCAACCGGCGACGGATCAGGCCACCTATAACTGGAAGACGCATGGCAGAACCCTCAACGCCCCGGCTCACCACACGTTCCCCGGCAGGCCGGGGCCGGCTTCCCACCGCCCGGAGCCAACGAAAGCCGTTTGCGGCGCATCATGGAAGGAACACGGCCCAATTCGCCCCTACTTCATGATGAGATACACGGCGTGCAGCAGGCCGGGGATATAGAACAGAAAGGTGAGCACGAGGTTGATGAGGGTGTCCTTCACCGACTTGGTGGCCAGGTAGGCGGCCAGGGGTGGAAGGAAAATTGCAATCACGACCAGGATCAGTTTGGACATACCGCCCGAGACGCTGCATGAACCAGCTTCCATCTGCAACGGGCGGGTACCCCCCCTCATGAACACCAACCGTCGAAACTTCCTGTCCACCCTCGCCATCGGCCTGGTCGCCACCGTCCCGGCTTCCTCGTTGTCAGCCCAGGTTGCCGATCCCGGCCAGCGCCCCCGCAATCCCGCCTTGGTTCCCATCGAGGACCAACCCGGCCTGCCCCGCGTCCTCCTCATCGGCGACTCCATTTCCATCGACTATACCCTCGCCGTCCGGGCCCTGCTCGAAGGCGTCGCCAATGTCCATCGGATCCCCACCAATGGGGAATCCACCGTGCGCGGGCTGGAACACCTCGAAGACTGGCTCGGATCCAAACCCTGGGACGTCATCCATTTCAACTGGGGCCTTCACGACCTGAAACTCAGCCCCAGCGGCACGCGCCTCGTCTCGCCGGAACGATACGAATCCAACCTGCGCGAACTGGGCACCCGCCTGAAACGGACCGGAGCCCGACTCATCTTTGCCACCACCACCCCGGTGCCCAAGGCGGTCCGGGGCGTCGCCCGGGACCCCGCCGATCCGCCGCGCTACAACGAGGTCGCCCAACGCGTGATGCTCGAACTCGGCATCCCCATCAATGATCTCAACGCCTTCGTCCGATCCCAACCCGCCGACATCCAGATCCCTCGGAATGTCCATTTCACCGTCGAAGGTTCGAAAGTCATCGCCCGCCCCATCGCCGATGCCATCCGGGCCGCATTGAAGGCCGGGTCGGATGCCCGGCCCTGATCCCGCGCTCCCGGGGTGAACAACCCCAGACAATCCTACCCCACCTCCCCCGGGATCAGGCACGATCCGTCCATGCGCCTCTGGTGCCTTTTCCTCGTCATCGTCCTCACCGGTTGCGTGCAACGCTCCGGCAAACCCCTCGCCCGCAAAGGCGACGAAATCATCGTCTGCGGCCAGCTTTTCCATACCGGCACCCGGGTGATCACCTGGATGGATCCCGGCGGCTACGATGGCTATCGGGTCGAACGCCGGTTCACCACGCTCACCAATTCCGACTGGGCCTCCATCCTGCGCAGCAAGAACCCATTGGAATCCCCAAACCGCTACAGCCTGCGACGCGACGGCCTGGATGCGGCCCAGTTGCAGGCGGTACGCGGGGGCGGATGGAAACTCGAGGATCTGCGGGAACGCGTGGATCAGTTCGTCCTCCACTTCGATGCCACCGGCACCAGTCGCCGCTGTTTCCAGATCCTTCACGACGAGCGCGGACTCAGCGTCCACTTCATGCTCGATGTCGACGGCACGCTCTATCAGACCCTCGACGTCAAGGAACGCGCCTGGCACGCCACCACGTCCAACTCCCGCAGCATCGGCATCGAGATCGCCCAGGCCGGCGCCTTTCCCGTGCCCCAACGACGCCGACTCGAACCCTGGTACACCAATGACGCTTCCGGTGTCCGACTCGCCTTCCCCCAGTGGATGACCGACACCGGCATCGCCACGCCCGGGTTCATCGGACGCCCCGCCCGTCCCGAACCGGTCATCGGCCGGATCCAGGGCACCGACCTCATCCAGTACGACTTCACCCCCGAACAATACGCCGCGCTCGCCCGACTCTCAGCCACCCTCACCCGCATCTTTCCCAACATCCGACCCGACTTCCCCCGCAACCCGGACGGCACCGTCACCCGTGAAGTCCTGCCGCCCGAACAATTGAAATCCTACCAGGGCATCCTCGGCCATTACCACGTCCAGGCGAACAAGGTCGACCCCGGCCCGGCCTTCGACTGGGAACGGCTCGAACAGGGCATGCGCCGGGTCCGCTGAACCGGGCTCACCTTGCCTGCTTCGCCTTCCTCAGCTTGGGATCCAATTCAGGAACATCCGTCCGACGCCAGTTGATCAGGCCGAGGAAACGGTAGTGATGGAAATGGGCGGCACCGGCGAGGGGGCCGGTGGCATGCTGATGTTCCCCCGTCGCCCGTTCATAGGCGAACACGGCGAACCTGGCCGCTGAATCCGCATACAGGGCCTTGTACAGGGCCAGTTCAGGTGTGGCGATCGGTCCCGCCAACGGAATCGGAATGTTCAACGAGGGAATGCCCACCAGGGAATCCCGGGTATCCAGCCCCAACCCGGAACTCCGCGGTTCCACAATCCACTCCGCATCGGCTTCCACCCCCACCAGGCGGGCTCCCGCCCGGGACATCGCCTCGCGCAGCACTCCCAGTGCGTGCCCCTTGTCGTAGCTGTCGAAATACCTCTCCTGCACGAACACCTTGCGACCCCGCAAGGGTTCAAAGTTGGCCCCCAACACCGCCCGATCCGTCGCCGAACTCAACAGCAACTGTTCCGCAACCGATCGCTGGGGTTCCGTCACCCGCGTCGTGTGACAACCCGCCGAACCCAATACCCACCCCCCCGCCACCGCCATCACCCCAAGCCATCGACCCATCCGCGTCATCCCCAACCTCATCCCATTGCCTTGCATCAGGGTTATCCTACCGGATCCGGGGCTCCGCCGTCATCCAGTGCCCCGGACCAATTCCCTTTCAGCGCGTATGCAGGAGATTCGTTTGGGGACGTTGGTCCGGTGGCATCGTCGTTTCGATCCTCGACCACGCATTGGCTGCGAATGCCATCGGCGTTCTGGCAATGAGCCCAGGGTTGG
>CAZDYB010000533.1:0-3661 GCA_964509045.1 uncultured Akkermansia sp. | reverse complement strand
CTGGTCCTGCAAGACGGCTGGGCCTACGGCCCCGGCGGCACCGCCCTCCATGGCAAGATCCTCCTCCACGCCGTCACCTGCGGCGGCCCCGCCGAGGTCTATCAACCGTCCGGTCGCAACCGGCATCGGGTCCGTGACTTCCTCCTCCCCTTCGAACAAAGCGCCCGACTCTGCGGGATGATCTACCCGGCTCCCTTCGTCGTTCACGGTGCCGGCTCCCCCCAGGAACCCGAAACTCTCTTGCAGTACTCCCGGGACTATGTCGCCGTCCTCCGCGGACTCCGCGACGGATCCCTCGACCCCACCGCCACCCTCGCCGCCGACTGGATCAATCCGCATCCACCAACCCGGAGCGAACCCTCATCCGTCAACCCATGAGCGAACCCGGGTTCTTCCAGTCCGCCCTCATCTACCTCGCCGCCGCCGTCGTCACCGTGCCGGTCGCAAAACGCCTCGGCCTGGGCTCGGTCCTCGGATACCTCGTCGCCGGCGTCTGCATCGGTCCCCATGCCCTCGGCTGGGTCGGCCGCGGTGATCAACAGGAACACATCCTGCACATCGCCGAATCCGGCGTCGTGGTGATGCTCTTCCTGATCGGACTCGAGCTCCGCCTGCCCGCCTTGTGGCGGATGAAGGGCGCCCTCCTCGGTATCGGCGGTTCCCAGGTCCTCCTCTGCGGTCTCGCCTTGGGATGCGGATCCCTCCTGGCCGGCCTCAACCTCCGTCAGGCCCTCGTCACCGGCTTCATCCTCTCGCTCAGCTCCACCGCCATCGTCCTCCAAAGCCTCCGCGAAAAGGGTCTTCACGGTTCCCCAGGCGGCCGTCACTCCTTCGCCACCCTCCTTTTCCAGGATATCGCCGTCATTCCCATGCTCGCCGTGCTCCCCCTGATGGCAGTACAGGCGGCAGGCGCTTCCCCCACCCACGGCCCCCTCTCCGATGCCCCAGCCTGGCTGCGGGGCCTGGCCGTGCCGGGCGCCATCGTCGGCGTCGTCCTCGCCGGACGTTGGTTCCTGCCCCATCTCTTCGGCTACATCGCGCGATCCGGCCTCCGCGAGATGTTCACCGCCACCGCACTCCTCCTGGTCCTCGCCATCGGCGCCCTGATGGCACTGGTCGGACTCTCCCCCGCACTCGGCGCCTTCATCGGCGGCGTGGTGCTCGCCGCCAGCCCCTACCGACACGAACTCGAAAGCGATCTCGAACCCTTCAAGGGCCTCCTCCTCGGCCTGTTCTTCATCAGCGTCGGCGCCTCCATGGACCTCGGGCTCATCGCCCGCCAACCCGGCCGCATCGCCCTCCTCCTCGCCGGCTTCATCCTCATCAAGGGTCTCGTCCTCGCCAGCATCGGTTCCGTCTTCAAATTCGGCCCAGGCCAGGTCGCCCTCTACACCCTCGCCATGTTCCAGGGCGGTGAGTTCGCCTTCGTCCTCGTCGGCCAAACCCTCGCCATGGGCATCCTTCCCACCGGTGTCGCCGCCGAGATCAATGCCGTCGTCGCCCTGTCCATGGCCCTCACCCCGTTGGCCCTCCTCTTCCACCAGAAATACTTCACCCATGTCTCCAGGGACACCCTGTCCACCCAACGCCCACCCGACCCCGTCGAACACGGTTCCCCAGTCATCCTCGCCGGCTTCGGCCGGTTCGGTAATTACGTCGGACGACTGCTCCGCGCCCAGGGCTTCCATGCGGTCGTCCTCGAAACCGATGCCGAACATGTCGAACTCACCCGGCGCCTCGGCATGGAAGTCCACTACGGCGATGCCACCCGACCCGAGGTCCTCCATGCCGCCGGAGCCGCCGAAGCCCGTCTCCTCATCATCGCCATCGACGACGAATCCGCCATCGATCAACTCGTCGCCACCTGTCAGAAACATTTCCCAAACCTCACCCTGCTCGTCCGCGCCAAAGGCATGGACCACCGATTGCGCCTCCTCAATGCCGGGGTCGAACACGTCTTCCACGAAATGTCCGGCAGCGCCATCGATGCCGGTGCCCAGGCCCTGCGCATCCTCGGGCTCCCCGCCTACACCGCCGAACGGTCCGCCCGACGCTTCCGTCGATACGACCTCAGCACCGCCCGCGAACTCGCTCCGCTTCAGGCCGACACCGCCCGCTACCTGAACCTGGTCCGCGAACGGGTCGTCGCACTGGAAGCCCTGTTCGCCAACGATCCCATCGATGCCCGTCGCAACGATCACGACGCCTGGGACCCTCCCCGCGCCAACAAGGATCCCTGACCCCTCGCACGAACAGAAAAAAGGATCGATCAACCGCGACCGGCAAAACCCGGGCGGGCCCACCCCGTCACTTCAGATACCCCACCAACTTGCCCACCACCTCGTCCGTGGTCTGGGCCGCCACACTTCCCACGTTGTCGCCAATGTTGGTGATCGCAATGATCGCCCCATCCTTCATCGGGGCGACCCACATGTTGCTGTACCATTGGACATTCGATCCCGAATGGCTCAGCACCCGGCCTCCCGCCCATGCGCGTTGAGCCTGTCCCCAACCATACGCGTAGGTCTCCCCAGCCCTCGGCACGTGCAGCGCCACAAAGCTCTCCGGCGTCACCAGCGGATCCTCCTCCCCACGCCCCTCACGCGCATGGAACATCGCGTACTTCCCCAGATCCAGCAGCGAACAATGCACCGTCCCCGCCGGCCCCAGGCCCGAGGGATTGTCCGCGTCGTTCCCAGGAAACACCGCGCTCGGTAGCCCACCCGTCCAACGATGCCCCCAGGGCTGATCCAGGAAACGCGGCCGGGCCGGCACCCCAAACCCCGCCGTATCCATTCCCAACGGCCCAAACAACCGTTCCCCCATCAACTCTTCCCACGGCCGACCCATGACCTTCTCCAGCATCATCCCCGCAAACACATACCCGGCGTTCGAATAGACATAGGACGTTCCCGGACTCACCTGCGGCGCGTTGGTCGTCACCGATTGCAACCAGTAATCCCGCTGCTGTTCCGGTGTCCCCTTGTGATCCCACATCTGCGCCCAAAAACCCCGGCTCGACAGATACGCCTGGTCCGGTGCCCCACCCCGATGCCTCAGCAGTTGATCCAACGTCACTCCGCGCCACGACTCATGCATCCCGGGAACCCCAGCCCCCAGCACCTCCCCCACCGTGCTCTGCCACGTCAACCGCCCCTCCTGCACCAAAATCGCCGCCAGCGTCGCCGTCATCGATTTCGTCAACGATCCGTGATGCCAGCGATCCCCCAACGTCACCGCCACATCCGTCTCGGTCCGGCGCACCCCCACCGCTCCCATCGCCACCACCCGGTTCGATTGCATCACCACCGCCGCCAAGGCCGGCACCTTCCGCGCCACCCGGATCGGCTCCAGCAACGCCGCCAGATCCAGCGGTTCGTCCGTCGACATCCGGAAATACTCCGGTCCCGAACCCAACACCTGACGCCATCGCGTCAACGGCCGGCCATCCCCCAATATCCCCGTCTCCACCGGCTTCCACGTCACCAGATCCCGGGACACTTCCCACCGATGCACCCGCCCCGCCTCGGTCGGAAGCCTCAGTTCGACCGCACTCTGGATCCCCAAGGTCTGGCCCAGCATCCATCCCATCCCCATCCACCATCCCACCAGCGCCGACACAACCGCCCCCTTCCCTCGTCTCATGACCCCAACCCTACTC
>CAZDYB010000532.1:0-3672 GCA_964509045.1 uncultured Akkermansia sp. | reverse complement strand
TGGTTGCCGGCGACGGGTCTCGGTGGGCAGGGTTTGGGGATGGCAACCAGTGAGTTTGGCTTGGGACGGGTGTTGCGGTGGATGGGTTGGTTGGCGTGGATGGGTTGGATGGGTTGGATGGGGTGGGTTCTGGTGGAGGCGCGTCCGCTGGTTCCGCCGCAGGGTCTGGAGATCGGGGCGGAGGAACGTCGGGTGTTGCGGTTGGAGACGGATCGGTTGGGGGAGGAAGTGACGCGATTGAGGTCGGGATCCGGTCTGGGAGCGGAGTGGTGGCCGGATGTGGCGGTGTTGCACAAGGCGGTGGACTGGGCGTTGCGATTCGATGAGTTCCAGCACACGAACGAGGTGGTGCAGGCGCAGCGGATCCTGAAGCTGGGGCTGGATCGGGCGGCGCAGTTGCGCGAGGGACGGGCGGATTGGTTGACGGCGACGGGCCGGGTGGTGCGGGGGTTCGTGTCGCGGGTGGATGGGTCGGTGCAGCCGTATGGCGTGGTGGTGGGGGAACGTTATCGGAAGGGCGGACGCCTGGACGTGTGGTTGCATGGCCGGGACGACAAGCTGACCGAGTTGCGGTTCGTGCAGGATCGGTTGAGGTCATCGGGTGAGTTTGCGCCGGCCGATGCGGTGGTGGTGCATCCGTATGGGCGGTACTGCAACGCATTCAAATTTGCCGGGGAGACGGATGTCATGGAGTCGATGGAAGAGGCGCGCCGGGTGTACGGGGCGGACCCGGGACGGGTGGCGATCCGTGGGTTTTCGATGGGGGGCGCCGGGGTGTGGCATCTGGCGGTGCATCATCCGGGGTTGTGGCGTGCGGCGGCACCGGGAGCCGGGTTTGCGGAGACGGCGGAGTACACGGGGATCCTGACGAAGGAACCCGGATTGCCGATGTGGGAACGGCGGCTGTGGCGTTGGTACGATGCGACGGAATGGGCGGCGAACCTGCGTCAGGTCCCGGTGTTGGCGTACAGCGGCGAGAAGGATCGCCAGATCCAGGCGGCGCGGGTGATGGAACGGGCGATGCAGGCCGAGGGATTGAAGCTGGAACACCTGATCGGGCCCGGCGTGGAGCATCGATATGAACCCGAGGTGAAGAAGGAGTTGGCGCGGCGGATGGACGAATGGATGCAGTCGGCACTGCCGGGGTGGCCGGAGTTGGACCTGATCTGTCACACCCTGCGTTATCCGGCGGGAGTGGGTGGGATCTGGCTGCGGTTCGAGGGGCTTGAATCGCAGTGGGAACCGTCCCGTTTGCAGGCGCGTCGCGTCGGTGCGGATCGGATCGCGATCCGGACGCAGGGGGTGCGTTCGTTTTCGGTCGGGAAGATTCCGGATGCGCCGACGGGCGGATGGGAGTTGGAGGTGGACGGACAGACGGTGGGTGGACGCGTGGGTGGATCGGCGGGGTTGGATGAGGACGGTTGGCGACGACTGGAGCGGACCGGGCGCGGATGGCGTTGGGCGCGGGAGGTGGAGTTGGGGGAGGGCAAACGGCGTGGATTGCAGGGACCGATTGACGATGCGTTTCTCGACCCGTTCCTGGTGGTGGTGCCGAGTGGGAAATCGCGTCGGAAGGAAGTTGACGCGTGGGTGAAGGACTCGTTGGAACGGTTTCTGGCCGATTGGCGCGCCCAGTTCCGGGGTGAAGCGCGGGTGCGCCGGGACGTGGAAGTGAGCGCGGACGATCTGGAGCGGTATCATGTGGTGGTGTGGGGAGATCCGGACAGCAACCGGTTGCTGGGCCGGATGCGGGGGCGATTGCCGGTGCGATGGGATCGGCGGGGGATCCGGGTGGGAAAGACGGGGGAGGTGAGGGAGGGAGGGGTGGCGTCGTTCATTGCGCCGAACCCATTGAATCCGGACCGGTACGTGGTGGTGAACTCGGGGCACACGTTTGCGGCGTGGGACGGGACGAATGCGCGACAGACGCCGCGGTTGCCGGACTGGGCGGTGTGGACCTTGGAGGGGGCGGGCGCGCGGGTGGTTCGTGCGGGGTTCTTTGGTGAGGACTGGAAATGAGGTGTGGGGGTTGGGGTGGATCAAATGTCAACAGTTTAGACTCGACCCCATTGCTCCCCGGGAGTGGGAGGGGAGGTTTCACGCAACGGCGCCAAGAACGCGACGAGGGCGGGGAGGGCAGGGTTTGATGCTTGGCCGGACTTTCGGGTTGCGTGTGGTTTGTGTGTTTCGTGGGCGGCTGGGTCCAGTGAGTTGGGGTGGGTTTTTCGCGGACGGGACGGCGACCGAACGTCGCCGCTCCGGGATTGGTTACGGCGACCGGACGTCGCTGCGCCGGGAATGGGGATGGTTGCCGGTGGAGGGCGTGGAATGGCAGGGTTCGGGGATGGCAACGTGGAAGTGGGGATGGGCGATGGCGTTGGGCTTGATGCTGATGTGGGGGCAGGCGCCGGGGGATGGGAACTGCCCTCAGTTCCGTGGTCCGAATGCGTCGGGGATCGGGACGGATCCGGGATTGCCGGACCGTTGGTCGGCGACGGAGAACATCGAATGGAAGGCGGAGATTGCCGGACGGAGTTGGTCGTCGCCGGTGGTGTGGGGCGGGCGCGTCTTCCTGACCACGGTGATCAACGCGGGGGAGTCGGAGCCGGTGAAGAAGGGATTGTACTTTGGTGGGGATCGGCCGGAACCGCCGAAGACGGAGCATGAATGGAAGGTGCTGTGCCTGGAACTGGCGACGGGCCGGGTGGAATGGGAACGGACGGTGCATCGGGGCAGGCCGGAGACGTCGATCCATCTGAAGGGGAGTTATGGGGCGGAGACGCCGGTGACGGATGGGGAACGGGTTTATGCGGTGTTCGGAGGGGTCGGAGTGTTTGCCTTCAGCGTCGAGGGAAAGGAGTTGTGGTCGCGACGGATGGAGGCGCGTCGGACCCGTTATGGCTGGGGGAGTGCGACGTCGCCGGTGTTGAAGGATGGCCGGTTGTTCGTGGTGGACGACAACGAGGAGAAGTCGGAGTTGGTGGCGTTGGGCGCTGGGGATGGGAAGGAGTTGTGGCGGGTGGAGCGGGATGAGAAGAGCAACTGGGCGACTCCGGCGTTGTGGACGCATGCGGGCGGGACGGAATTGGTGGTGCCGGGAACGCGGGCGGTGCGGAGTTATGATCTGGACGGCGGGTTGCGATGGTCGTTGCGGGGCATGTCGAGCATTGCGATTCCGACGCCGGTATCGGGAGAGGGCCTGTTGTTCGTCAGCTCGGGTTATGTGGGGGACAAGCTGCGGCCGTTGTATGCCATCCGACCCGGAGCGCGCGGCGACATATCGCTGATGCCAGGTGCGGTGACGAATGGATCGGTGGCGTGGTCGGATCCGGTGGGCGGGCCCTACAATCCGTCGCCGCTGTATCATGACGGACGGCTCTATGTTTTGTACGACCGCGGTTTGCTGACATGTCGGGATGCGGTGACGGGGAAGGTTCTGTATGACCGGGAACGGTTGCCGGACGGGTTTGCGTTCACGGCATCGCCGTGGGCGGTTAGTGGGCGGATCTTCTGTTTGAACGAGGACGGTGTGTGTTTCGTGGTGGAGGCGGGGGATCGGTTTGAGTTGTCGCATGTGAACCGGTTGGGGGCGGATGAATTGTGCATGGCGACACCGGCATTGGCGGGGGATCGGTTGCTGATCCGGACGGCGGCGCGGCTTTATTCGGTGCG
>CAZDYB010000531.1:0-3678 GCA_964509045.1 uncultured Akkermansia sp. | reverse complement strand
AACTCAATTCCTAAATTGCACAGAATTGACTTATCAACGTCCCAAGTTGTTGATGCAGTTGGAGAAAGCATTCCGAACTGCTCCTGTCACCCTCTTGCTCGGTCCCCGCCAATGTGGAAAGACCACCCTGGCCCGAAACTTCGAAGGGAGATCGGACACCCACTGGTTCGATCTCCACAATTACCTGCATCGGAGTCAGTTGGAGGACAATCCCATGGGAATCCTCGGACCGCTGCGGGGGTTGGTGATCCTGGATGAGGTCCAGGTCTTGCCGGACCTGTTCAGGCTGCTCCGGGTGTTGGCGGATCGACCGGAGCAACCTGCCCGATTCCTCCTGCTGGGAAGTGCGTCGCCCGACTTGAACCGGCACAGCGCGGAAACGTTGGCCGGCCGGAATTATCGGATCGAGATGTCCGGGTTTTCGGCGGGAGAAGTGGGGGTTGCCCAACAGGCGAGGCTCTGGCTGCGGGGTGGATTTCCCAAGGCGTTCACAGCCCCGGATGACGGACTCTCCTTCAAATGGCGCCGGGATTTCATCAGTGACTTTCTTGAGCGCGATCTCCCGGCCCTCCTGGACCTGCGCCTCGACTCAGGACGATTGCGCCGTTTGCTGCTCCTCCTCGCCAGTCACCACGGCCAGGCAGTCAACGCTTCGGCCCTTGGACGGGATCTCGGTGCCGACTTCAAGACCGTGCAACGCTATCTCGACGTCATGGAGGGAGCCTACATGGCACGGTCGCTTCCGCCCTTTTCCACCAACGTCGCCAAGCGCGTGCGAAAGACTCCCCGGACCTATCTGCGGGACACCGGGATTCTCCATGCGTTGTTGGGACTGGAAACGGTTGAGCAGTTCGAGACTTCCGGTCGCATGGGGTTTTCCTGGGAAGGCTTCTGCATCGAACACCTGATTGCAGAGGGCGTGGTGGATCAGCAGGACTGCTTCCATTACTCGGTGCAGAGCGGTGCGGAAATGGATCTGGTCGCCCGCCGAAACGGGGAGTGGGTGGGATTCGAGTTCAAGCACAACGCCGTTCCCAAGCAGACCAAATCCATGCGGGTGGCCGCCGATGACCTTGAATTGAAGCAGGTGTATCTGGTGTACCCCGGACCGGATTCCTTCCCGATGGATCCGGACGGTCGGTTCCAGGCACTGGCCTGGAAGGACATTCCATCCCTCGCCGACACCTCGAGAGTCTGAATCCATCCCCCCGCTTCCAGACCTCAGCGAAGTCGGAAAAGGGTCTGGCTGGGAAAATGGTAAGGAGTGCCCGGCCCGATCCGGATTCGGGTCGAGTTGGTGAAACCGAAGCCAGCCGGGTACCAGTCGGTACCAAAGGCGTGATGGCTCGTTTCGATCTGTTGCCAGCCCAGATCGGGAGGAACTTCGAAATCGAGATACGGAATGGCGTTGGTGTCTGAAACCAGCCGCATGGTCAGGGCGGGCGGGGGCGACGGCACCGGCTTTCCAGGCCGGAACCGGGTGGCGTCCGGGTCGGTGGAGAAGCCAGAACCAAACAGGTGGATCACCGCTTCAGGAAACGGGTTCGGCTCCCAGTTCCAAAAGGGTGGATAGAGATGCCAGTCCCATCGCTCATCCCGGGCAACGAACAGCGAAAGATGAAGCCAACCCAGACGCCATCCCTCCGAAGACATGAAGCGCACAACCAAGTATCCGGTGGAATAGTCCGTCAACCCGCGCAGGGCACCCGTCCGGTACGCAAAGTTCCCCTCCCCCGGAGGCTCCGAGATCGGGCGCCGCTCCTGACCATACCGTTGCAGCGCATGCGACCCTCCCGGAATGGACCACGCAAATCCGCGATCGGGTGAAGGAACCCAATCGACGGCCGGATGCGGGTAAACAATCGGAACCTGAATGGATTCAACCACGTAAACCGAGTTGGATCGATAACAGTACAGATCGTCGTGGGCCCATCCGTATTGACCCGGTCCGTTTCCAATCCGGACAGCGGTCAGTGCAAAATCCGGCACCCCATCTTCATCAATATCAATGTCGATCGCCCCACACACGATCCCCGGCGCCAGTCCCCACCCCATTGCAATGAACAGGAGAAACATCCGATGCCGGAGCCGCCTGATAAGAAAGGGGTTGGAAGACACGATGGAATTTCGAGCACGCATGACGCCAACCCATTCCAACCAACACCCCGTTCGCCAATTCCCGCCCAAATTCCACCAAACACCGCTAAGCACATCCCAGCATTCGCGTGTACGGTCCGTCGTAACTCCACGAAGGATCACATCGAATGACACCTGACCTGCATCATCCCCTCATCCACGAATTCCCCGAGTACCGGGAAACCATCCACCAGCTCAAGACCTCGGATGCCCACTTCCGCCGACTCTTCGACGAGTATCACACCGTGGACCGTGAGGTGGTCCGCATCGAGGAGGATATCGAACCCGCCTCCGATGACGTCATGGAAGCCCTCAAGCTGAAGCGCCTCCATCTCAAGGACGATCTGTTCCGCATCCTCCAGAAGGCCGGAGTCCGCTGAACGGGATTGTCGCCAGACCGGGACTCCATCCCATCGCGAACTGCCGGCTGTCCACGGAGGTCGGGTGTCCCCACACTGCGGTCATGCGGCGCTGGATCTGGTTGTTGATGGGTTTCTGTCTGGTTTCCCCTGCCCGGGCGGCCGGAGAGTGGCAGTCCCTCTGGGATGGCAGATCACTCGACGGCTGGACGGTCACCCCCTTCGCCGGCCATGGAGACATCGAGGTGGGCGACGGCGCCCTGATCCTCAACCAGGGCATCCTCACCGGCATCCATCGAACCCAGGCTCCCGCCCGGGTCGATTACGAGGTCGAACTCGAAGCCCGACGGACGTTGGGCGGCGATTTCTTCTGCGGTCTCACCTTCCCCGTCCGCGACAACCACGCGACCCTCATCGTCGGCGGTTGGGGCGGGGCCGTGGTCGGGATCTCGTCCATCGATGGCCAGGACGCTTCACAGAACGAAACCACCCAGTACAAGTCGTTCAAGACCGGACAGTGGTACCGGATCCGGCTCGCCGTCACCTCCACCCACCTCACGGTCTGGATCGATGCCGAACGGCTCATCCACACCGACATCACGGGCAGGAAGGTTTCCATGCGCTCGGGCGAGATCGAGTTGAGTGCGCCTTTCGGAATCGCAACCTGGAGCACCACGGCCGAGTTGCGGAACCTGCGATGGCGCACCCTGGCCGACGCGCCCCCGGCCGCAGGCACCGTCATCCTGCCCGATCGTTTCAGCCTGGCCGCAGATCGGATTGCTGCCGCGGCAACCAACTCCCACTTCGCATGGAATCGTCTGGCCGAACTCTGCGACCGCTTCGGCCCCCGTTACTCCGGCTCAACCAATCTGGAGAATGCCATCGACTGGATCCTCGACCAGATGAAGGCCGATGGACTCGATGCCGTGCGCGGTGAACCGGTGCCGGTTTCCCATTGGGTGCGCGGCAGGGAATCCCTCGAATGGATGGGAGCCAGTCCGGAACCGATTCCCATGCTGGGCTTCGGATTCTCCGTGGCCACTCCGCCAGAGGGCATCACGGCTCCGGTGCTGGTGGTGACCAACTTCGCCGAACTCAACCTCCGCGCCTCCGAGGCCGAGGGGAAGATCGTCGTCTTCAATGTCCCGTTCACCGGCTACGGCGATACCGTCCGATACCGCTG
>CAZDYB010000530.1:0-3680 GCA_964509045.1 uncultured Akkermansia sp. | reverse complement strand
AACTCACCCATCACCACCAACAACGTGTCCGACAACAATCCGCGCCGTTCGAGATCAATCACCAAGCCCGAAAGGCCCTGGTCGAACTCCGGCAGCTTCTTGTCCAACCCTTCGAAGATCTTCCCGTGATGATCCCAGCCGCCGTAATTGACCGTGGTGAACCGCACTCCCGCCTCCACCATCCGCCGGGCCAACAGACAGGCTTGACCGAAATCCGTCCGCCCATACTCGTCCCGGACCCGCGCCTCTTCGTTGTCCACCAGGAACGCTTCCCGCGCATGGCTCGACAACACCAACTCCGATGCCTTCTGCGCAAACTGATCGTGCGTCTGGATCTGGTCATTGCCCCGGATCCGGTCTCCCAACCGGTCCACCGCGCCCAACAGGGTCTTGCGTCGAGCCAACGCTTCGTCACTCACCCCGACCGCCCGTGACAGATCGCGGACCTTCCACTCCTTCTCGTTCGGGTTGCCCGCCGAAAAGCTCTCGAAACGTCCGCCCAACCACGCCGCCTTCCCGAGTTCCCACGTGAACGACGGATTCTTCGGCACCGCCACATACGGCGGCATCCGACCCCCAAACCCCGTCTCATGCGCCACCACCGATCCCATCGAGGGATGATCCCCGAACGGTGACCCAAACCGGCCGCTCAACACCCAGTTGCTCGCCGTCTCATGATGATCGTTCTCGTGCGTGCCCGAGCGCACCAGCGTGAACCGATCCATCACCTGCGCCATCCGCGGCAATTTGTCGGAGATGTGCAACCCACTCACCCGGGTCGGGATCGTTCCATACTTCCCACGGATCTCCTCCACCGCCTCCGGCTTCGGATCAAAGCTGTCGTGATGCGACAATCCACCCCCGAGGAATACCAGGATCACCGACCGCGCCCGGGCCGACCGCAACGCCGCGCCACCCGCCGGGGCTCCCCGGGATGCCGCTTCGGCCGCGAGCATGCCCGACAGACTCAACCCCAGAGGTGCCAGTGCTCCCACCCGGAGGAAATCCCGTCGGCTCACGCCGTCACAACTCCTCCAGCTTCCTCCGGTCTGTATGTCGATCATCTGCGTTCCTTCTCTCCGTTCGGTGGATCAATGATTGAAATTGAACTCCTTCGAATTGATCAGCGCCCAGGCCAGGTCCCGCAACGCTTCCTCACGCGGCACACCTTCCAACGCCGGCACGATCGCCGCCTTCTCCGATGCCGTCGCCGGACGGCTCAAGGCCACCCGATACAACTCATCCACCGCCCGTTCCAACGGCCAGTCCTTCTTCGACAACCGCCGGATCCGGCCTTCCGGGTCGCCCAGCTTGCGCATGGTCTCCGGCCCGTTCTGCAGGTGCAGCAACTGTGGCAAGGTCACCTCGCCCTTCCGCTCACACGCACACGCCGTCACCCGCTCGCTCTGCCCGAACAACGAGAGGAAATAACTCCCCTTCGCCGGTTCCGGCAGTTGGATCGCCCGCACTCCCATCGGATGTCCCTCGAACCGCTCGGACAATCCCGTGAGGGACATCACCGCATCCGCCAATACCTCGGCCGGCAACCGGCGCGCCCGGTAATGCGAATAGAAACGTCGATCCGCCTCATTCCCCGGGACCGTCTTCGAAGTCAGTTGATACGTCCGCGAATTCAGCACCAGACGCATCACGTGCCGCAGGTCATGGCCCGACTTCCGGAACTCCGCCGCCAACAGTGCCATCAATGCCGGGTTCGATGGCGGGTTGCTCGCCCGCAGGTCATCCACCGGTTCCACCAATCCCACCCCGAAGAAATGCCCCACCAACCGGTTCACCATCGCCTCCGCAAACAACGGGTTCTCCGGCGACGTAATCCAGTCCGCCAACCGATCCCTCGGATCCACCCCCGGCCCCCATTCCATCGCCGTCCGATCCAACGGTCGCGCTTCCACTTCCTTCCTGTTGCGCGGTTGCCGGGTCCGTGGCGGGCGCGAATCCAACTCCTCCACCTCCCGCTTCAATCGCGCGTATTCTCCCTGCCGCTCCTCCAATTCCTTCCGCGCCGCCGTCTCTTCCTCTTCACCCGCTGCCGAACGCCGGGTCTGCGCCGCCTCCAACTTTTTCAACGCCGCTTCCATCCGCTGTCCCCGCTCCACCCGTTCCTTGCTCGCCACCACCAGTTCGGTCGGGCCCTTCTCCGGCTCCTGCCGCTTCAGATGCAGTCGGGAGAAGAACGCCGCAAACCGGTGGAAATCATCCTGGGTGTATTTCTCCAACGGATGATTGTGGCACCGCGCACATCCAATCCGCGTCCCCAGAAACGCCTGCGCCACCGAGTCCGTCACCTCCGATTCCGTCGGCTGCGCCTCCCCCACCACCGTCACGAAATAGCCCACCGCCGGGTTCTCAAACGAATCGCCCCGCGCCGTCAGAACCTCCCGAGCCATCCGATCCCATCCCACCCCCTCCGTGACCTTTCGATGCAACCACGCATGAAAACCACGCACCCCCTTGATGCCGCGGACGTCATGGTCCCGTTCACGCCGGTTCTGCAACAGGTCCGCCAATTGAAGCGTCCAGTAATCTGCAAACTCCCGACGTCCCAACAACTGTTCCACCCACCGCTCCCGCTTGTCCGGCGACCGATCCATCACCAATCCCTCCACCTCCTCCGGCGTCGGCAACGTCCCGATCACATCCAGCATCGACCGCCGCGCAAACGTCGCGTCATCGCAGAGCGGCGATGGCGGAATCCGCAGGGCGCGCAATCGCGCGAACACCGCTTCATCCACCGCGTTCTGTGCCCGCCCAAACCGCCATTCCTCCACCACATTCGTCGACGGCACCGTCACCCGCACCACCGCCACACGCCCCAGGAAATGGGCCCGGATCGAGGTCTCACCCACCCGCCGGGCCTGGATCAGGCCATCGGCATCCACCGAGGCCGTCACCTCGTCATTCGAAAAGAACTGGGTCAACCAGGTGACATCCCGCGTGGTGCCGTCCGGCCAATGCGCCTTCACCACCAACGCCTGGGTGTCCCCCACCGCATACTCACGGTCCCCCGGCACCACCTCCAGGCGCTCCAGATCCGGCTCCCGCTCCACCGGCAACGGACCCGGTGCACGCGCCGCGATCCAGGCCACCAAAGTCTTGTGATAGCGCGATCCCTCCTCGAACCGGACCAACCCTTCATGCGGCACCGTCCCCAGCGGCTTGGTCACCAGCAACGACGCCTCCGGTTCCGCAAAATCCACCCGGCGTCCCCCGGCCTCTTCAGTGATCCATCGATGATCCCACTCCGGCGCATACCCCCGCAGGCTCAACCGGAATCCATTCTGCCCCGCCCCCTTCCCGTGACACGCCCCCTGGTTGCACCCCAACCGGGTCAGGATCGGCTCGATCTCCCGCAGGAAACTCGGCACCCCCTCCGCTTCAGCCCCGCGCACCAGCGTCATCCCCACGGTCAACAGGACCCAGCCCAGAGCGCGGGCGCTCCTCACCATTCCGAGTCGTGGTATCCCGTCAGGCATCAGTGGGGAAGATGACCCAACTCCGACCGCGCAGACGAGGGGAATGTCACGGTCAGTTCGATTCGGACCGGAGCGGTGACGTTCGGTCGCCGTCCAATCCCCTCAGGAGCGCGGAATTCATTCCGCACCTCAGTTCTACTTTGTTACTTTTCTGAACGCCTCCGGCGCTGCGTTCTAGCGTGACTG
>CAZDYB010000529.1:0-3686 GCA_964509045.1 uncultured Akkermansia sp. | reverse complement strand
CGCCGCTCCGTGGGGAGGACTTTCGTGGTCGGATCAGGGTGATCCGGGTGGATCAATGGGGGTGGGTTTGCGGGAGGGCGGGGTGGGAGAGGAGGGGAGATAGGGGCGGCGGAAGGCTTCGTGGAAGTCGTAGCCTTTGGCGAAGTCTTCGCGGCGGTCGGTTTCGGTTTTCCTGAGTTCGCCCTGTTCGATGAGGTTGAAGACGAGTTCACCGAAGTCGGTGCAGGAGCGGATTCCCCATTCATCGAGGATGAGGACGGCCATGGGGCCGTATTCGCGCAGGGTGAATTGGCGGATGCCTTCGAGGAGTTCGGCGATGGAGACGTGGCCGGTGCGGGAGTAGAGCGCCTGGGTGTGGTCGAGGGCGGCACGAAGGAAGACGTAGGCCTCGCGGGGATAACGGGGATCGAGTTGGACGAGGCGTGCGACGGTGGCGTCGAAATCACTCATGAGGTTGGGACGGCGGGGGACGGGTGGATGGCGGCCGGCGGGTGGTGGGCAGGAGGCTGTTGACGCAGGTACCAGCGGCCGAATCCACCGGCCACGATGAGGGCGAGAAGGATCCAGAGGGCGAACTGTTCCTGGTGGGTCAGTCGGGACATGGCCGGCAGGTTAGGGCGCGTGGGAGCGAAGTGAAATGGAGGGTGCCGGGTTCAACCGACGACGAAGTTGACCATGCGCCGCGGGACGATGACCACCTTGCGGAT
This sequence comes from uncultured Akkermansia sp., assembly GCA_964509045.1. Classification (GTDB taxonomy): domain Bacteria; phylum Verrucomicrobiota; class Verrucomicrobiia; order Limisphaerales; family UBA9464; genus UBA6176. The sequence goes on along the minus strand of CAZDYB010000529.1, from coordinate 2,979 downwards.
GGTCTTGCCAGCGAGGAAGGGTTGGACCTTGTCGGAGGCGCGGGCGGCGGCTTCGAGTTGTTCCGGCGTGGCCTCGTTGGGGACGCGGAGGACATCGCGGAGTTTGCCGCCGACCTGGACGGGGAGTTCGTAGGAATCCTCGACGAGGAAGGCGGGGTTGAAGCTGGGCCAGGGGGAGTAGGTGAGGCTGGGGACGGGTTGGCCGAGGTGTCGATGGAGGCGATCCCAGAGTTCCTCGGCGAAGTGCGGAGCGAACGGGGCGAGGAGTTGGAGGAAGGGGGCGAGGATGGAGGACGGTTTCTGCTGCCAGCCGAGGGCTTCATTGGAGAACACCATCATGGCGGAGATGGCGGTGTTGAAGCGCATGCCTTCGAGGTCTTCGGTGACCTTGCGGATGCAGGTGTGGAGGGCCTTGAGCTGGGCCGGGGTGGCGGGGTGATCCGCGATGGCCGGGGACAGGGCAAGTTGCTGGAGATGCAGTGCGGCGTGGGTGGGATCGGCAGCGCAGGCCTGTTCGAAGGCGGCCTCGGAGGCGTCATCGATGAACAGGCGCCAGACACGCCCGAGGAAGCGGTAGACGCCTTCGACGCCCTGGGTGTTCCACGGTTTGGTTTCAGAGAGTGGCCCCATGAACATCTCATAGAGCCGGAAGGCATCGGCGCCGTATTCCTTCAGGACATCGTCGGGATTGACCACATTGCCGCGGCTCTTGGACATCTTCTGGCCGTCTTCGCCGAGGATGAGGCCCTGGTTGACGAGCTTGTAGAAGGGTTCCGGGGTGGAGACATGGCCGAGATCGAAGAGGATCTTGTGCCAGAACCGGGCGTAGAGGAGGTGGAGGACGGCGTGTTCGGTGCCGCCGACGTAGAGATCGACCCCGGGACTGGGGGCGGGACCGGGCAGGGCGGAGGCGGCGGTGCCGGACATCCAGTAACTCTCGGCGGATTGACCGGTGAAGGCGTCGGGATTCCGGGCATCGAGATAGCGGAGGTAATACCAACAGGAACCGGCCCATTGCGGCATGGTGTTGGTCTCGCGCATCCCGCCGTCGGGGGCCTGAAGCCAGTCGGTGGCCCGGGCCAAGGGTGGTTGACCGTCCGAGGTGGGTTTGTAGTCGTCGAGGGCAGGCGGCAGCAGGGGCAACTCCGATTCGGCGATGGCGCGGTGCTGGCGGGTGCCGGCGGGGTCGGTGTCCCAGAGGATGGGGAAGGGTTCGCCCCAGTAACGTTGTCGGCTGAAGAGCCAGTCGCGGAGTTTGAAGTTGATGGTGCGTTGACCCAGACCGCGTTCCTGGAGCCAGTCGGTGATGCGACGTTTGGCATCGGCGGTGGGCAAACCGTCGAGGGAGATGTCGGGACCGGAGGAATGGATGGCGATGCCTTCGCCGCAGAAGCCGGTGGGGTCGGCGGCGGGGTCGGGGGGTTGCACCACCTGGATCACGGGCAGATCGAACCTGCGGGCGAATTCGAGATCGCGTTCGTCGTGGGCGGGAACGGCCATGATGGCGCCGGTGCCGTAGGTGGCGAGGACGTAGTCGGCGATCCAGACGGGGATGCGGGCGCCATTGACGGGATTGATGGCGAAGGCGCCGGTCCAGACCCCGGTTTTCTCCTTGGACAGTTCCGTCCGTTCGAGATCGCTGCGTCCGGCGGCGAAGGACTGGTACTGGGCGACGGCATCGCGTTGGTTGGGGGTGGTGATGGTTTCGACGAGACGATGTTCGGGGGACAACACCATGTAGGTGGCGCCGAAGAGGGTGTCGGGCCGGGTGGTGAAGACGCGGATGGAACCCGGGTGACCGTCGAGAGCGAAATCGACCTCGGCCCCTTCACTGCGGCCGATCCAGTTCCGCTGCATTTCCTTGAGGGAATCGGTCCAGTCGATGGTGTCGAGATCGGCGAGGAGACGTTCGGCGAAGGCGGTGATGCGGAGCATCCATTGGCGCATGGGCCGGCGGATGACGGGGAAGCCGCCGACCTCGCTCTTGCCGTCGACGACCTCTTCATTGGAGAGGACGGTGCCGAGATCGGGACACCAGTTGACGGGAGCTTCGGAGACGTAGGCGAGACGTTTGGAATCGGTGTAGGCGCGGCGTTGGGCTTCGGTCTGGCAATCGTCGGGGAAGGGAAGGGTGGCGATGGGTTCGGCGCGCCGGGTGACGGGGTTGAACCACGAATGGTAGATCTGGAGGAAGATCCATTGGGTCCAACGGAAGTATCCGGGATCGGTGGTGTCGACTTCGCGCGACCAATCGTAGCTGAAGCCGAGGGAACGGATCTGGCGTTGGAAGTTGGCGATGTTGGCGTTGGTGGTGACGCGGGGATGTTGACCGGTGCGGATGGCGTATTGCTCGGCGGGCAGGCCGAAGGCGTCCCAGCCCATGGGATGGAGCACGTGACGTCCCTGGGAGCGGCGATAGCGGGCGAGGATGTCGGTGGCGGTGTAGCCCTCGGGATGGCCGACATGGAGTCCGGCCCCGGAGGGGTAGGGGAACATGTCGAGGATGTAGAACTTGGGTGGGAGGCAGGCGGCGGAAGCGGTCTGGCCGCCGAGACCGTGGCGTAGGGCGAAGGGATGGTCCGCGGGGATCACCTCTCCGGGATTGAACGCGCGAAAGGTCTGTTCGTTTTCCCAGTACTGCTGCCAGCGGGATTCGATCAGGTGAAATGGAAACTGCCGACGTGCCATGTCGGGTGAGCTTGCCGCAACCGGCCTGCCGGGGGCAACAGGGCTGCGGACGGAGCGGTGGATGGGATGGGAAGATTCACCGCAGAGGGGACAGAGGGGATCGTAGATCTTGAGCGGTCCGATGGTCGGCGTGGTTGTTCCGACATCCCGGAGGGATGCCAGCAATTGGGGAGGGGTTGAGCGTAGCGACACCCCTGGAACGGTGCGGAATTGAAAGCCGATCCCGGAGGGATCGCAGCAGGGATTGGCTGGCATCCCTCCGGGATGCGGACGGGTCGGGGACGTTTGTCC
>CAZDYB010000528.1:0-3688 GCA_964509045.1 uncultured Akkermansia sp. | reverse complement strand
CCTCCTGATTCCGTCGACGAATCCCCAGGCGCGGCCCGCGGAGGCGGGTGCGCAGGTCACCGCACCTGAAGCATGCCAATGGTCAACAATTCGGACGCGCCTCCATCGGATCCTCCTTGCCTCCGGTTGATGAGCCGATCTGCCGCCGCGCTGACAGCTCACCAAACTGACGAAGGATCGGCCTCGGCTCAACGGATCTCGTCCCAGGACGGCGCCCGCCAGACGTAGGCGTTACGCGCCCCACCCATGAAACCGGCCCCGCCAGCGACGAGCACCAGGCTGCCCTCGTCGGAGATCACCGCCTTCGACGGAAACGTAAAGTCGGGCACCAATTGCAGAAGGGCTCTGCCGGTCCGCCCGTCCACCACATGCAATCCGTTGAAACCGATCCGTTCCTCGTTCGGCCAGAAAACCCCGCCGTGGGGCGCCGGCAGGTCAAGGTTCTCGAACCGGTCAATCGTCTGCCAGGTGCGGGTGTCCACCAATCGCTTGGCGCCTTCGGGGGAGGTGAGCAGCATCTGCCTCCCGTCGGCCGAAAGCGCCAACCGGTGCATGCCATCATGGTCCAGGGGCTGACGTGTGACCTGTTGGCGAACGAGATCGTAGCCGGCCAGCCAGCCATCGGCGTGGACCTGCCAGAGCATTCCTTCCGGCGAGGGCGAAGACAGTTCCCTGCCCGGCAGCAGGGCGACATCCCACGTCTGCTTGCCCGCCCCAAGGTCCCAGACCTGCAGGTGTTCGTTGGTGGTCCGGAGCGCCAGCAGACCGGACTGGGCGTGCCACAATGCATCCGTCACCCGGTTGGTCGGTCCGGCAAAACGGGCGATTTCATGGCCGGTATCCAGTTCATGCACCGACAACAGTCCGTTCCCGCGGGCCACGGCAAGCCGGGTCTGTTCTCCCAGGACCGTGACGGTGACAATGTTGGTTCCCAGGTCCGCCAGGGGTTCCGGGACAAACCGCGGCGCGGCCAGCCGCTCCACCGTGCCGTTGGTCCGAACGACGAGCACACCGGTGTCATTCGGCAGAAACGCTGGTCGGGCAGCCACCTTTCCCAAAGAGTGGCCCCCACGGTTCAGCGAAGGAGAACTGATACGCCAGCGAGTGGCCTTCCCGGCGTCATCCTCTGTCAGAAGCGTGTCGCCATCGCTGAGGAACACGTTGGCCTTGAAGTTGGCCTCCGTCCCGCCGAACTCGCGCTCCAGCGTAAACTCCGGAACCCGCCACACGCTGAGTCCGGTGACGAGCCTTCGACCGCTGGCATCGAAACACAGGGCAAACTGGCTGGAAGCCCCGGAAAGTTCGGCCCGACGTTCGCCAGTCTTCAGATCCCACACGAGAACGCGCGGGCGGGCCTCATCGAATCCCCCGCCGGTGACGAGCCAGCGGCCGTCCGGCGAAAACGCGACGCTGAGCGGAAAGGCCTGCCCAAGGGGAAATCGGTGGAGATCCCGCCCGGTGGCGATCTCGATCACGCGGATGCTGGCATCGCTGACGTCCTCGATGCTCAGCGCGCGCCCGTCGGCCGAAAACGCCAGGGTGTTGCAGACCGAATAGTTGGAGAACGTGGTCTCAAGGGTGGCCAGCCATTGACCGTCAGCGACGGAAAAAACCTGCGTCCGGGTCTCCGGCCACGTGAGGCTGCAGGCAACCTTGGTTCCGTCCGGACTGGCAGCGAGGTGTCGCGGCATTCCGGGAACGGGAATGGAACGGACCCGCTCCCGGCGGGCGATATCCCAAAGATGGACAAACCCGTTGGTGGCACTGCGGCAATCGGTGTAGGCCAGCAGTCCCGTGCCGGGCACCACCGCCACCCGGCAGACGACGGGAGCGCCACCCAACAGGGTTGGATGCCGAACTCGGTTGATGGCGTCGGGCAGGCGATACACTTCACGGCCGGTGGACGCATCCCACAGGGAAAATCCGCCTTCCTTTTCCCCGAGGACAACAGTCTTCCCATCCTCCAGGGCCGCCATGGACCAAATCTTGTTCGTGCCTGGGCCAAACCGGCCGTCGGCGCCGGTGCGGCTCACCTGCCACAGATAACGCCATTCCCAGCCACGCAGGTCGGGCTCGCCGGGACGAGGAGTGGTGCGCTGCAGAATGGTCCGCACATCGTGCCACTTGCGCTGCTCGACCGCCTTGCCGGCGAGCATCATCTCGGCGACATAGGCACTGCGTCGGGCGGCCAACTCGTTGGCGGCCGCAAGCTGCCGCTGGGCTTCGGCCTTTTGCCACTGCCATGAAGTGGCACCGAGCCCGCCGAGCAGGCAGAGCACCACGGCCGCGGTGAGGGCGGCGACCAAGGGACGTCGGCGGACCCATTTGGCGAGGCGTTCGGGACCGGTGGCGGGCCGGGCGAGGATCGGTTCGTGGCGTTGCCAGCGGGCGAGTTCTTCGGCGACCGCCTGCGCGCTGCCATACCGGCGGGATGGCTCCTTCTCCAGGCACCGGAGCGTGATGGTTTCCAGATCGCGCGGCAGCGCAGGGCGCAGTTGCCGCGGAGCCACCGGCTCGCCTGTCACGACGTTCCGCAGGGTTTCCGAAAGGGTCTCCCCCAACGCCGGCGGCCGGCCGGTGAGCAGGTAGTACAGGATGGCGCCCAATCCATGGATGTCCGTCGGCGTGCCCGTGGTGCCCAGCGCGCTTTCCGCCTGCTCGGGTGCCATGAAGTTCGGCGAACCGGCCGACTCCACCGTCTGGGTCGGGTCCACCAGCGACTTGGTCAGGCCGAAGTCGGTGAGCTTCGGTTCGTCGTCGGGGCTGATGAGGACATTGGCTGGTTTGAGGTCGCGGTGGATGACCCCGTGCTGATGCGCGTAGTGCACCGCCCGCGCCAATTGTTCGGCGTAGCGGACGGCGGTGCTGATGGGCAGCAGGCCGTCGCGGCAGTGCTGGGCGAGGTTGCGGCCCGGCACGAACTCCATCGCGAAGTAGGGTCGGCCCTGGTGTTCACCCACCTCGTGGATGGTGACGATGCCGGGGTGGTTCAGGCGGGCGGCGATCCTGGCCTCACGCAGCAACCGTTCGCGGGCCTTGGCGTCGGCGAATTCGCCGGCCAGCAGCATCTTGAGCGCGACCACCCGGTCCAGGCCCGGCTGCCGGGCCTTGTAGATCACCCCCATGCCCCCGCGGCCCACTTCCTCCAGCAGTTCATACGGCCCGAAGTGCTGCACCACGGCAGTGTCCACCGCCAGGTCATGGTCGGTGGCAGACTGGGCAAAACCTTCCGCCGCCGGCAGGGCCTCCTCCAGCAGGCAGGCCGTGCAGACACCTCTCCCGACATCACGGCCCAGCGGGGCGCCGCAGCGGGAGCAGCAGGGTGAGGTGCCAGTCATGCTGTGGGGGCGATTCATTCCATATCGCGCCAACCGGGGGAAGACCCGTCCGCGGCGCCCTGATACTGGGCCTTGCCGAGCGCGGGCAACAACCTGCCGGCCAGGATCGCCCGGATGGCAATGACCACCAGCAGTTCGATCAGGGTAATGCCGGGCCCGGCTGTTGGCGCTGGGGAACAGAGTGTCTTCATCTCATCAACGCGACACCGGCCCTTGCGGGAAAGGATTCGCGGAATCCTCCGGAATCTTTCCGGACAGGCTCTGGGCTGGAACCCTGCAGTTGGGAGGGAAGTGACGGCGCAGCAGATTCCTTCGCAGGCCGAGGAGTGAGCGAGGCGTCCCGCAGCGCG
>CAZDYB010000527.1:407-3704 GCA_964509045.1 uncultured Akkermansia sp. | reverse complement strand
CAGGAACAAATTGTGTGCTGCATCGGTCTGGATGTAGTCCCCGCCGCTGCCGGACCAGAGCACCGGCTGCCCGCCGAGGGCTCCGGGCTTCACCCACATCTCGATGGTCAGCTTCGAGGCGCCGCTGACCTGCGACCGGGCGCTATCGATGTTCACGAAATCGTTCGCGCCGGCGAAGTGCAGGGCCTTCGCCGGCGGGGCCGCCGTGGTGAAGGTAAGTTCGCTGCCGTTGCGGGGGCCGACGCCATTCACGGCCGTGGCGCGGTAGTAGTAGGTGGTGCTCGCCGCCAGGCCGCTGAGGTTGGCGCTGACCGTCTGCGCGGTGGTGCCGTCGTTGGGCGAAAGGGTGATGCTGGCCGTGCTGCCGTAGCTGGGGGTGGTGCCGTATTCGAACTGCGCCGTGGTGGCGGCGCCGGCGGGGTTGATCGTGGCGTTGAGGGTCGCCGTGGCGGAGGTCACGCCGGTGGCGGCGGTGGTCGTCACCGCGGGCGGTTCACTGACGGGCGTGCCGATGGTGGTGGAACCGAACGTGAGGTTGTCGTAGCCGAGGAAGTCGGGTTGCCCGAACCGCTCCAGCCGAACGGATTTGGCGGTGCCGGAGAACGCTAGTGAGGCGGTGCCGGAGGTCCCGAAGAAATTCTGGGTGGCCAATTCCGTTCCAGATCCATCCAGGCCGTCAAAAATCCGGATCCGCATTCCGTCCCGCACGTTCCAGACGACCGCGAAGCCGGTGGTGAAACCGGACGGGACGTTGAGCGTGGGATTTACCACGTCATCGAGCCAGCCACCTGAGGCAGGGAAGGTGGACTCGATCCCGACATTGGGGCCCTCGCCACCGTTGTAGTAGTTGCCAATCGGGCCACTGATGGAATCAAACCCGATGGTTGTTGGAGGAATGGGGTCCGCAAACAGGAGGGTGGTTGGGAGCGCGCACCACGACAGGAGGGCGAGACAGGCGGCCCGGAAGCTGGCTGGACGTGGCCGGCCAAAAGCAACGGTTGGGCGCAAGGTAGGCTGATTCATGGCAATGGACTGAAAATCCTTGTTGAGGGAGGCGTGCCCCGGGAACCGACACCCCGACTGATTGGATGAACCGGAAAACGCCCCTCCACTTGCTGCTACAACGTCTGTCGCCGGCGCCTAACAAGACTTCTGGAAGAATCTTTCAGGCGGGGAGCCGGGCGGCCCGTTCAGCCCGAGCGGGAATTGCCGGAACCAGCGTGGGGGAAGCCTAGGCTCCGGTGGGAAGAGCGGGACTCGTCGCCTGCGGGAAGCGGGCGCCGTCAGCTGCGGAGCATGGCGAGGACGTGCCGGATCTCCTCCTCGACGTCGCGGAGGTCGCTGACCTGGCTGGCGATTTCGACCCGAAAGAGCTCGCGGTATCGCTGCCGGAAGCGGTGAAGGGCCATTCGGAAGGCGCCCTCGGTGAGCCCGAGCTCGGCGGCGAGTCGGATGGAGCTGGCTTCGGCGTGGGGGCCGTCAGCCAGCACGAGCTTGAAGCTGTCGAAGCGATCCGCCTGGCCGGCGGCGGTGCATTCGGCCTTGAGACGGTCGAGCACGCGGTTGACGACGGACTTGGCCCACTTTCGTTCGAACTCGCGCTCGGGCGATTCGTCGTGGCGGAGGGAGTCGAGTTCCGCCTCGGACAGATCTTCCAGCGGGATCAAACCCTCCCTGGGCATGCGTTTGAGGCGTTGGGCGTGTTTGTACTGGTTGGTGAGGTGGTTGCGAAGGCTGGTGAGCAGGAAGGTGCGGAACCGGCCGCGTTCCCGCTGGGCAGCGGCGAGGGCGCGGTTTTCGAGCAGGTGGGCGAAGAAGCCCTGGGTGAGGTCCTCCGCACGGTCCGGTGAACCGGTGAGCGTCGTGACATAGGCGTGGACGGGGGTCCAGTAGGCCCGGCACAGGGACTCCAGGGCGACCGCCTGACCGGGCGAACGGGTATCCGCCGCGTCGCCCAGGACAGTCCAATGCGTCGTCGGGAATGTGCCGCCGTTGCTCACGTCAGTCCGGTGAGTCTGGAGGAGGATCCGGCCCCGCATCAATGCCGGGCTGGCCAGTCCCGGATGCCCGCAGCTGAGCCAATGACCTTCCTCACGGAGAGTGGGTCCATCCGGCCCTGGTCGCCTCATGACCTTGCCCCAGTCGACGACGAAATCCTCGACCAACCTCGGTCGACTGTCCTCACTGGCCTGCATCTTCGCGGTGAACCCGACCCCCGCCCACCGGTTTTGCACTTCGGTAAACGGTCAAAAGACAACCGTTGTTGTGGACGATCCAGGCGAAGGTGTCTTACCTCGGCAGGCCATGGGCGGGAATCGGATCACGGTCGTCACGACCGGTTGGCATCGATGGGCAATGCAGGCTGGCCTGGCGCTGGCCGTTTCCCTTTTGTGCGGATGCCAGAGCGCAGGACCCTGGATGAAGTCTGATTTCCCGGCCCGTGGGACGCCGAACTACCAGGGGTTGGTTTCGGTGGGTTGGGTCAAGAGCCTGTTGGACTACCGACAGTCCGGATTCCTTGCGCCGGCTCCTGCGACTGCCCGACCCGCGCGTTTTGTCATCCTGGAAGCCAGTTGGGCCACGCTTGAAAAGGCAACGGACTACCGCAGTGGCCACGTGCCTTCGGCAATCCATTTCAATACGGATGATCTGGAGACCGGCTATCCCCGATGGCAACTCCGCCCGGCGGAGGAGTTGCAGGAAGCCTTTGGACGGGCGGGCATCATGCCGGACACCACGGTGATCGTTTATGGCACGCAGTTGATTGCGGCCGCACGGGTGTGGTGGGCGCTCAAGTATGCGGGGGTGGACGACGTGAGAATCATGGACGGTGGATTCGCGGCCTGGACCAGGGCCGGCTATCCCGTGGAGAAGCAGATCCAACACCCGCAACCCGCGGTGTTCGTCGGGCCGGTTGCCAGCCATCTCCTGGCGACGACGGACCTTGTCCGGGAAAGACTGGCCGATCCAGGCACGTTGCTGGCCGATGTTCGAAGCGTCGCGGAATTCACGGGCGGATCGAGCGGCTACCGTCTGCTGGAGGCGAGGGGTCGGATTCCCTCTGCGGTCCACGTCGGCGACGGGGACGATGCCGCGCATCTTTATGTGCGACCCGATGGAAGCCTGAGACCGTCAGCGGAGATTCTTGATGACTGGCGGCGACAGGGTCTGGTTCCTGCAAAGGAGGGAGGGCGATTCGAGAAGGAAGTCGTCTTCTACTGCGGCGGTGGCTGGCGTTCGAGCGTCGCCTTCTTCCATGCCTGGCTGCTGGGTTTCGAGAACATCCGAAACTATTCC
>CAZDYB010000527.1:0-397 GCA_964509045.1 uncultured Akkermansia sp. | reverse complement strand
GCTGGATTGGCTGGAGCACGGAATACCAACCGGAACCGTCGGCGAATGGCTCCACGCCGGGCTGGAGACAGAAACCGTCCGGCAATCCCATCGTCGCAGGTCCACCCTGACCGGGAACACCTGCACGGCTCCCGTCACTCCGCCGTTCATGGGGAGATCCATGGAAGAAGAGGTGATGGGGTCGCATCCAGACATTCGACAAACGGGTTGATCCCGGGCGCCCGTTGGCTTCGTGGATGACCTCACTCCCCTGCAGACCCATGGCTGGGGCGCTGGTATCGGGGCTGGCGTGGCAGGCTGACTCGATTGTCAACTGTTTGGATGTGACCCCATTGCCTTGCGGCATCGTCGTTTCGATCCTCGACCCCATATTGGCTGCGAACGCCATCGGCGTTCT
>CAZDYB010000526.1:0-3751 GCA_964509045.1 uncultured Akkermansia sp. | reverse complement strand
GCGGAATTCATTCCGCACCTCAATCCCTCTCCCCCCTCCTTCCCTTCCCTACATCCTCCCCGCCCCCCTGATCTAAACCACCACCAGACCTCGCCACCGCACCACGGTTCGCGCCTGGCCAAAGGGAACGCTTCAAGTCGCGAACATGCGGATCCCGCTCAGGATCCGTCGTGCCCCAGCACGAAACCAACCCGGCCGCGCCGGAACTCACTCACTCCTTACGCCACCGATTCGGGCAGAGGCACCGCCTCGGGTGCCATGCCGCGTCGGACCGCCAGCGGCAGATGGAAGTGATCCGGATGTTTCTGGGACAGATTGAGGAGCATCTGGGCGGCGATGATGTGGAAGGATTGCGCCCAGGCCAGCGGGGTGTTGTGGCCGACCTGTTCGCCCACGTACATCTCGGGCACGTGCCCTTCCGGTGTCATGGCGTTTTCCAGGGTCTGGAAATGTTCCACCGCCCGATTGAAGTGCGCGACCCGTTGTTCCCAGGACAAACCCACCTGCCGCCGCGCGCTGTCGAAGTCGTGGTCATACTCCGCCAGCTTGGCGTAACAGATCGAAAGCCAGGCCAACCCCAACGGCCATTGCGCCGTCTCGCCCTCATGCGGCACCAGCCCCTTGCCGCAATACACATCTCCCGGATATCGCCGCACTCCGCGCGGCCCGGTCAGGTTCTCCTCGATGTTGGCCAGCAGGCTCAGCTTGGTGGCGTGATCCACGATGCTGTACGGCCAGATCAGGCTCAGTTGTGCCAGGTCACACGGACGACTCTCCGATTCCCGCGGCAACAACCCGTGCAAGGCCTTCTGCCCAGCCGCAATCATCCGCTCGCTCACCGGTACCAGATGCCCGATCTCGATCTTCTGCCGGTACTTGTAGTCGTAGTAGCCCTGGTCGAACCACATCATCAACCCGCCCAACACCGCTCCGAAACTCGACGAGTGTGATTCCGGCCCCTCTTCCCACACCCCGAAGTCCGGCTCGAATCCCATGTTGAGGATGTAGCTCCGGATATGGCTGATCAGGGTGAAATCCTCGGGCGTGAACCGGAACCCGTACCCCTTCCGGATCAGATCCCCGATCTTGTACATGAACAGCCCGAACACATCGAGCTGATGGTGGCCCCAGTCATCGGTGATGGTCTCCAGCGTGGTGGGATGCACCCGGGCCGGCATGAACAGGCCGCGTTGATGGAGGACGTCCGGCTTCACGATCGACGCCCGGATGATCCGCAGGTGGTACCGTTTGAAGATGTCCAACACCAACCGGAGACTCTCCACCATCTTGTCGAAACACCCCAGATACTCGTTGGCGTACGTCGCAAACATGATGTCCCGGATCCAGTACACGTTGTACGCGTCCCCCGAACCGTCCTCCGCCGAGTAGGGACTCGCCACGTATCCTCCGTTGGGCCGGCGCAACCGCTCCAGGATCTGGTAAGAGATACGGACACGCTCATCGATGGGGTGCTGTCTGAAGGAATCCATGTCGGTCAAAAAGTATTGGGCCCACGGCTTCAATTCCGTGTCCGGGCCCATCCAACCCAAAGAGCGGGTTCCGGGCCATCCCCGGTTTCGACCGGGTGCACTCCCGGAGCGGCGAGTTGCACTCGCCTTCCCATCCGGTCGCCGACCGGACGTCACCGCTCCATGAAGAAGGTTCCGCGCGGAGCCGGAAGTGGAAACAGGGCCTGTCCCCCGGGATTCCCCTCCTCCAAAAATCCACTCGCCCCGGTTCGACCCCATCTACACCCTGCGGCCTCCAGATATGAGCGGCAGGGATACGACAGACTTCGTGGTGGTTTGCGGCGCAGGCGGATTCATCGGTGGCCATCTGGTGGCCGATCTCCGCCGCCAGGGATACCGCCGGATCCGGGCGGTGGATTGCAAACCTCAGACCGAGTGGTACCAGCGGTTCCCTGACGTCGAGAACGTGGTGCTGGATCTGGAGGACAAGCCCGCCTGCTACGCCGCGCTCCAGGGTGCCGATCTGGTCTACAACCTCGCCGCCGACATGGGCGGCATGGGGTTCATCGAACTCAACAAGGGGCTCTGCATGCTGAGCGTGCTCATCAACACCCACCTGTTGATGGCCGCCCGGGACCTCGGGGTCCGACGTTTCTTCTACGCTTCATCCGCCTGCGTCTACAACGCCGACAAACAGCGCGATCCCAACGTCACCGCCCTCAAGGAAGCAGATGCCTATCCCGCCCTGCCCGAGGATGGCTACGGCTGGGAAAAGCTCTTCTCCGAACGCATGTGCCGCCATTTCCGCGAGGACTTCGGCATCGCCACCCGCGTGGCCCGTTATCACAACGTGTACGGACCCCACGGCACCTTCGAAGGCGGTCGCGAAAAAGCCCCCGCCGCCATCTGTCGCAAGGTCATCGCCGCGAAATTCACCGGGAAACACGACATCGAGATCTGGGGCGACGGCCAACAGACCCGCTCGTTCATGTACATCGACGACTGCCTTTACGGCACCCAGACCCTCACCCACTCCGATTGCGTCGAACCCCTCAACATCGGCTCATCCGAACTCGTCTCCATCAACCAACTCGTCGACATCGTCGAGCAGATCGGCGACATCCGCCTCAACCGCTCCTACAACCTCTCCGCACCCAAGGGCGTCAACGGGCGCAATTCCGACAACACCCTCATCCAGGCCACCCTCGGTTGGGAACCCTCCACCCGGCTCCGGGATGGCCTCGAACGGACCTACGCCTGGATCCACGACCAGATGGCTCCCCGCTACGCCTGAGCGGTCCCGTCATGGATGCCCGCCCGTCACGACCCCGGCTCTCCACCGCCGACATCCTCGCCTGCAAGGGCCACAAGCAGGTCCCCGCCCTCACCGCCTACGATCACCCCACCGCTCGGCTGCTCGATGAGGCCGGTGTGCCCCTGTTGCTGGTCGGTGATTCCCTCGGGATGGTCGTCCTCGGACATCCCGACACCACCCATGTCACCCTCGACGACATGCGGCACCATCTCCGGGCCGTCGCCCGCGCAGGAACCAGGGCCCTGGTCGGATGCGATCTCCCCTACCGGACCTATGAGACCCCTGAAGAGGCGGTCTCCGCAGCCCGCCTGTTGATGGCCGACGGGGCCGGATACGTGAAGGCCGAGGGAGGCTCCGAGATCCTTCCCCAGGTCCACGCCATCCTGGATGCCGGCATCCCGTTCTGTGGTCATCTCGGCATGCTTCCCCAGCACGTGGTCGAAGAGGGTGGCAAATACCGGATAAAGGGTCGCGATGATGCCGGCCGCCAACGCCTGCTCGACGATGCCCTCGCCCTCGAAGCCGCCGGAGCCTTCGCCTGCGTCCTCGAACTCGTCACCCCGCCCGTCGCCGCCGACATCACCGCCGCCTGCCGACGCATGGTCACCATCGGGATCGGCTCCGGACCCGATTGCGATGGCCAGATCCTGGTCACGCCGGATCTCGTCGGCGGCTTCCCCTGGTTCACTCCCCGATTCGTCACGCCACGCCTCCAGACCGGCGCCGCCATCCGCGACACCGTCGCTGCATGGGTGACCGAAGTGGAATCGATGGACCCGAAGAAGGCGTCGTAGACACCCCATCCGGTGCGGCCTGGCCCGTCGCCGTAACCGTGTCCACCGGCGACCCAACGTCGCCGCTCCTCACCCTTCGCGCCGTCCAGAACCGGTCCCACAGGTCGAGTTGCACGAACGTAACCCGTTCGACATGGGGCGCTTGAACGATCGTGGTTTGTACGGGTCGGACT
>CAZDYB010000525.1:0-3756 GCA_964509045.1 uncultured Akkermansia sp. | reverse complement strand
TGCGGTCTGCAACCCCGGGCAACGCCTCCGCAGGCTTGCCGCTCAGGTCCGCCATCACGCCCATCACGAAGGGCAGTTCAATCTTCTTTTCCGCCCCATACGTCTCCACATCGTAACTGATCTGTACACGTGGGGGACGGTTCCGCTCGATGAATGCTTGGCTACTCGGTGGCATGGGATATAGGGGATTCTGTTAAAGAGGCTGAGCTTTCAGCGAACAGCCCGTCAAGCGGGAACTACCCTTTCTCCCGCAGGTTCAGTGCCGGTCGCAAATTGGAGAAAACCCCGGTCCATCAGGCTCGATACCATGCCCAGCCAGCCCTCGATGGGCACCTCTTCCGGTATCAACCCGCGCCCCAGGGCCAACGCATGGATCCCGGCTGCTGTCCGGGTCCCATCCAGCAATCCCAGCACGGGAACCATGCCCGGGTCCACCCGCAAGGTCGCCGGGATCGGAGTCACCGACCGCAACAGGCACTCCGCCGGTTCCCATCCACCCTCACCCAACCCGTGTCGACTGTGCAGTTCCACCCCTGTTCGCATCCGCAGTCGCTCTTCGCCCAGGCAGTCCGGGTGATCTTCCCTCGCCCGGATCCTTGCCCACTCCATCCTTTCCACCAGATCCGACCCACGGGCTTCCACCGAGAGTTCCACCACCTCTGTCAGCGGTTCCAACCCCGCCGGGCTCCACGCCAGGTAAATGGCTCCATAAACGAAGTCCTTGGTGTCGTGCGCGCGAAAGTGCGCTTCCAACCGGTTGCCCAGGTCCGGGTCCTTCGGATCAGCCCGTTCAGCCAGATCCCGGGCGATCTCACCCGGCTCCTTCCGGTCGAACCAGCCCAGCAGAAGGTCAAATCGGGATGCGTCGGCTCCCAACCATCCCCGCAACCGCTCTTCCCAGCGCTGGGTATGGGTCGATCTCCCGAAACTGAGGAACAGGGCCTGACCACCCGGCGCCAGTTGCCTGGGGAGGTCCTCGATCAGGGTCCGCACGATGTCTTCCCCCAGGCTTCCACCATCCCGGAAGACCGCCCCGTCTCCGAGGGACGGAACATAGGGTGGATGTCCCACGATCAGGTCAAATGTTTCCCCGACCACTCCCTCATAGCCTGCCGCAACCACCGACCGACTGTTGGTCACCGCATTGAGGAGCAGGTTGAACCGGGCGAATGCGTCGGCCCGCCGGGTAATGTCCGAACTGGTGACGCTTCGCGCGGTCCGCGCGGCCACCATGGCTCCGATCCCACAACCTCCACACACATCCAGAACCGTACCCCGGGACGGTGGAAGCAGACGCAGGAAACGCAGGGTTCCGGGATACAAACCCGGGAAGACGGCATCCGACCCCATCTGCAATGGCTTGCCCTCGGTATCCACCACCCGGTCCGATGCCGTCCATCGACCTTCAACGGCATACAGGAGGACTGGACTCATGATGCATCCGGGGCGACCCGGATCCACACACAGGAGACCGATGCGTTGGAGGAGATCGACCCGATCCGAACCCAGACAGGCCAACAGTTCTGGCCCGGGAATGGAAGCTCCCTGGAGGAAGAGTCGAGCGACCGTGGCTGTAGCCGGGGGCAACTCCGAAAGGCGGGCCTCGGACCAATCCACCTTCCCCAGATCACCGATGGACCGGATGGCCAACGCTTCCATCAGGGGCGCGGAGCCCAGGCCGCTTTCGACCAGAAACCGTCCAACTTCAACGTAGGCCGCGGGATCGAGATCACCCCGCGGTGGCGGCATCGAGTGCAATGACATCGCGGTGCTCACGACTCGTCAGGCGGCGGTTTCCTCCGGGGGAAGCCCGGAGCCCATGGCGGGTTTGAGCGTGTCGGAACTGGCGAGCGAAAGCTCGTTCATCACCTGCAGGAAGTTCATCCCGATCATCTTCTGCGCCCGGCGCAGGATGAGCGGGACCGGACTGGAAGGTTCGGTCTTCTCAAGAAAGGCGCACATCAACTCCAGTTGACGGACGATGTCATCCCGGGACCGGAGCGGTCCGCCGCCCCCAGGTCCATCGGCTGAAGATCCACCGGCATCGCCTTTCCCAGAACCCGAGGCCGCATCGCCTGGATCTTCACCTTCCCCAGCGGCCTCACCGATGCCTTGGGAAAACGGCTCAATCACATCGCACATCCGGGCGAGGGTGGTGGAGAGTTCACCGAAGCTTTCGGCGAACTGCGAGCCGACCTTCTCGGTCAGGACCTGATCCAGGGATTCCACCTGGGCCTTGAGTTCCTTCAGGAGGGCCAGCGTGGCCTGGAGTTCAACAACAGGCGTGGCCCGGATGACAGTCTCCACCGTGGACTGACTCATCGAGTTCGGATCGGTTGCACCTCCCTGGCGACGGGCCTCATCCACCACCGCAAGGGTGATTTCCCGTCCGGACCCGCCCGCCAACGGCACCTCATACAGATGGTTCATCACCACCATCCAATCGGTGGGCAAACCCCGCGGCAGCTTGATGGTCCCAATGATGTTCAGGCGCTGGGTGGGATCGTTGGAATCGGTTGGATCCAACCGCGGATGGACGGCATCCCAGTAGTCCCGGGTCAGGCCGAGAAGGATCTGGAGACCGTCCCGAAACCCGGCGAGCCCCTTCAGCTTGAGCAGCGAACAGGTGAGGATCACCGCGACCTTCAGATGCTTGCTCTTGCCCAGGAATGTCTCGCATTCCTTGCGCAGCTTGCGCCAGTCCGGCGGCTCGGCGGGCGTCCCCTTGAACGGATCCTCGGGCACACCCTTGGACATCTCCTCGACCCGCAACATCTCCGCGGCGTCCGCCAGGTCCGGCCCGGCGGGATCATCAACGGAAATCGGCGCCAACAGGTTTTCGACGTATGCTTCCATAACCAAGTTTACCAACCCAAACCCAACTGTCTTGCCGGCCTAATCGCCACCCAGCTTCACTCCCGCCAACAGATCCCGCGCCTGACCCAGGTCATCGAGATCCACCCGGTCCATCACCAACCGCAAGCCGGCGTCCGCAAAGGGCAGCGAAGGATCCGTCACCTCCACCGGATCCACCTCCGCACAGGCAAACGAACCGCCCGCCAGGCTGAACCGCGAACTGGCAGGATCGAACAGGTACTCGGCGACATTCCCGTACCAATGCTGAAGCCCATGGGCCTCGCTCCCGCCTGCGCCCTCGACGGGTTGGAAAAACGGCCCGCTTCCCACCTCGGCCACACCCGAGCCGGTCGCACAGGACATCACCCGGGCCACTGTCACTGCCCCTTCATCCACCGTGGCGCGGGCTCTCTGGAAACCGCGGATCAACGCATCGACCGCGGTGGGCCGGCAGACAAAGGCTCGCCGGGGCAACCCCTGACTGATGGACATCCACTCGTCCGGCCGGGGAAGGCGGGCTCCGAACGCCTGGGCAACCTGCTGGGCGAAATTCGCCGAAAGACAGTTGGCGGGCAGCTCCTCGCCCACCGCTGAAAGGTCTTCCCGGCCGGCAACCCCCAGCAGGAGCGAGCCGGCGGGAAACCGCTCCAGGGAAGCCACCAGGACTCTCTGCGTACCCTGGACGCTGAGCCCGATGTTGTTCCACACCGACAGCTCGTTGTCCTTCACCGCCTTGCCTTCCACTATCCGCACCGAGGGGGATTGACCCGACCTCTGCTGGACCAACGCCCTTGCCAGGTCCCCCTTGGTCGCCAGCATCCGCACCAGGTTTCCAGCCGTCAGCTCCGACCTCGCCACCAACACCGGCAAACGCGGATCCGGTGGCATCACAAAGGTGAT
>CAZDYB010000524.1:0-3757 GCA_964509045.1 uncultured Akkermansia sp. | reverse complement strand
GCCGGAGACGGATCGGACGACCGAGTTGAACTGTCCCAGAACATCTTCCGCCACCACCGCCACGTGGTAAATGTTGCCGCCCAACAGGCCGGTGAGCGTCAGGCGTTGGGTTCCATCCGCCACCACCGCGAAGGGTTCCAGATTCGTGGTGCTATCGAAGAAGGCTCGCGCCACATAGACGCGATAGCGAACCACGTCGCGTTGGAACACCTCGTTGTAGGCGCTCCAGTCCAGATCAAGCGCCTCAGGGGTTGCCGAGGTTGAAACCAGGAAGCCGCTCAGCAGCCCGGTCACCGGTGCCGGCACCTCGGTGTCCGGCACCACGATGCTGAATTCCCGTGAAACCACTTCCCGATACGGCGACGCCGGTTCACCGCCGATGAACAGCGACACCTCGCGCGATACGACCTCCTGCGAAATCACGTAATGCCCGGCGTAGTTCACCGTGGGATTGGCATTACCCAGCGCATCCACCGGCACCACGGCAAAGAAGTGATCCCGGAACTCAGGCAGACCGATAAGCGTGATGGAGCGTGCCTCACCCGGAGCGGATGCATACGGCGTCATCCCGGCCACGTTGATGATCGCCCGATCCGAAAAATAGATGTCGAAGCGCGCCACGTCGCGTTCTGCCCACTGGTTGTAGGCACTCCAATCGAGGGTGACCGCCGAGCCCGACGGTGACCCCGTGGTGGCGACCTCGGCGATGATCGTCGGCGGTTCGGGTGTCGTGATCACCAGGCTGACCTCGCGGGAAACCACCTCGCGATAGGGCGACGCCGGTTCTCCGCCGATGAACACCGACACCTCGCGTGACACCACCTCGGGCGAAATCACGTAGGCTCCGGAAGACGGCACCGCGGGGTCGAAGTTCCCCAACGCATCCACCGCCACCACCGCGAGGAAGTGATCCCGGAAGGTGGGCAGGTTCGTCAGTGTTGTCCCCATGCGTTCACCGGGGATCGACACCAGGGGCGTGAGGCCCTCCACCGAGATGAACGGGCGATCCGACCAATACACGTCGAATCTCGCCACTTCGCCTACGGCCCACTGGTTGTAGGCCGACCAATCGAGCTCCACGAGGTCCCCGGCCGCGGACGGTCGCACGACGACGGACACGCGGGGCGGTGGTTCCGGGGTAACCCTCACGACGCTGACCTCGCGCGAGACCACCTCGTGATACGGGTCCGCCGGGCCGTTCAGGATGAACAGGGAAACCTCCCGCGAGGCGATGTCCCTGATCTCCGGGGTCTGTAAGCCTCCCACATGGATGGAGTATTCCCGCGAGACGAGTTCCTTGATCAGCACCGGCGTCTGGGCAAACGCCGTTGCCATGCTACAAAGAACGATCACTCCCGCCACGACGGCACGGATTCGGTGAGGGGCGAGGGCATTCATGGCGAGAGGACGGGTAAGCCGACGTGAGGACACTGGGACTGAACCTCCGGGTTCTGGGATCGGATGGATTCGGGAGACTCGTTACCTCGTCTCCTATGTTGGCGGAGTCACGGGCGGATGACGTGGGCCTGAACGGCGGAGTAACCGACGTTCACCGGCAGATCGGCTTTCCACCGGATGACCAACGGATCATTGCTCACGATGCTGTCCACGGTGGCCACCACTTCGGTGAAGTTGCCGTTGGAACGCGGGGTGCCGCGCACCTTCACCTGCGACGCCTGTTCCACGTTCTTGGTCTCGACGAGAATTTGGGTGGAGGATGTGAGGGGTAAGGCTACGTCTGCTCCAATAGTGCCGAACTCGGCGCGAGGATCGGCCGGGGTGTTGATGGCACCGATGGAAAGCACACGGACTTCAGGAGCACCTGAGGGAGGCCAGAGCAAAGCGGTAGAATCTACCGGAAGAGCTACCACGCTTGGATCGGGTGTAACTGAAAGGGTGTTACTGTTGACGACCCGTTCGATACGGATCCTTCCAAGTCCCCCAAAATTGAGCACACCGCCTCCGAGCGCCTGGGCCGCTCCGCCTCCCACCAAGGTGTCTGTCACCAATCTTATGCCCCCGCCACTACCAGATCCGGCAAAGTCAGCACCGCTCCCGCCGTTTGCTCGAATCAAACCCTCAATCGAAATGCTGTTAGCGCAGGCAATCAGGATGCAACCACCGCCAGCCGCTCCGGCATGGTTGGGAAAGTCGGCCCGCCCAGCACCACCCGAACCTCCGATCAGTGGAATCACTGACGGATTGCCGTAGGGGGGTAAACCAAAATTCCCCTTTGAACCATAGGACCCCGCGTAACCATGGATGTTGTCTCTATATCCGCCCGCGGGACCAAAGCCAGACGATGCCCCTACTCCAGGTGAGAATAGTCCGGTTCCGCCCCTAAAGCCGCCAGGTCCGGGCTCAGCCAATGCGGGCGCTTGCTGGAAGTTCTGCCCATCCAAACTCAACGTTCCATCGATCGTTACATTCCCGCTCACCAACCACACCACAGGCGCCCGGCTCGCGTGATTCTTGAACGTCACGGTCGCGCCGGCGGCGATGTTCACCTCGGTGTATTTGAACACCACGGCCCATTTCGCCGGGTCATACACGCCCTTGCCGGCGTTGGGTGTGTTGTCGTTGTCCCACGGGCCGGTGACGGCCTGTGACAGGTCGATGACCGTGTTGGCCGTGATGTTCAGCACCCCGTCGGTGCCATTGGCCCCGGGCACAATGATGGAGGCCTGGACAGTGCTGGCCAACGCCAGAGCCCCCAGTGCCGTCAGGAGTTGTCGAGTCATGTGTTTCATAGTCTTGGTAGGGTTGGTGAGGAAGGAAATGGAGTTTTGATGAGTTGGTTCAGCCGCAATTTGAAAGCCGGTGGTAAAGCGGATCGGCAACCCCGCTTTGGGTAGGGGATCGATTGCCGGAGATGGCCGGCCACACTTCGAAGAAGCCCGCGTTGCCCATGCGGTCTGGCGTTGGCGCCTGCCGCTGCACCACCAAGGGACCAGCCTGCGATGATTGGGTTGGCTTTCATGATTCACGCGTGCCTCGTCGGTTCTGGCTTTCGATCCGAGTTCGGTATCCCGTTCTACCGGGCTGCTGCGAATCGGTGACACGGTAACCATCCATGGTGGGGTGAATCCGGCTTAGAAGGTTAACCGAGCCCGTATCGCCAGGGTTCGTTCCCGGTAGGTGTCGGAGTAGAGATTGAGCGGGTGCAGGCGATAGTCCTGTCCGGTCAGGTTGAGGACGCCCACCGACACTTCGGCGCGGCGTTGCAGGAGGCGGTAACCTATCCAGATATCGTGTTGCCAGAAATCGTCGCCTGACAGAAGCCGGTCCGAGTTGGATTGGTGATTCCAGGTCGAAGTGAAGGTGGCGAACGCGCCACAGGGGTGATTGAAGCGGGCATCCAGCTGGAGTTGGTGCAGGATGGAGCGCTCATGCACGGCGAAACCCTGTCCGGTCACCTCTGGAAAACTCCAATCGAGGGTTGCCTCGCTCACCCGGTAGCGTGTCGTGAAGGCCAGATGATCGCCCGCCAACTGGCTGACGGCAGCGGCCAGGGAACGCTCAACAAAATGCAGGTCCTGAGGTGTGCTGGAGGCTGCATACCTGAGAAAGTCCCTGGTTTCGAAGCTGCCCACCTGACGGGTTGCCCGACTGCTCAATCGTTCGGCCGAGACCGTGAGGTAGGTCTGGGTGGGCAATGTCTGGTCGAAGGCAACTCCCCAGGTTTCGAATGTCTCGCCGGCGATGCTGCCCTGCAGAGCCTGGGGAATGAGGCCGCGAAACGATTGGTTGAAGCCGG
>CAZDYB010000523.1:0-3764 GCA_964509045.1 uncultured Akkermansia sp. | reverse complement strand
AGCAGGAAATTCTCCAAACCCAACTGGGTCACCAGTTGCACCAGTTTGTCCGCCCGAATCTTGCCGTCCGTGTCCAACAACCGCGCATCCAGCGTCGACACCCCCTGGGATGTCGCGAAGCCCGGGATCAGGATGCGCTTGCGGGTGTTGGCCGGGAGCTCCACCGCCACCCGCTGGACGGCCCCGCCGGAACTGCCCGGATTGATCTCGATGATCCCATCGAAGCCCGCTCCGTCGTTGTACACTTCAATGACCACCGGATACCACGCACCACTCCGCGCCGTGGAATCGAATCCCGGAAAGACATCGAACTGGATCTTCGCCCACGCCACAGGCATCAGAAGGACCGCCAGCAGGCTGGAAAGCAGGCGGATCAACCAGGGGCAGTGCGCGGGAAGTGTCATGGGAAACGGACCGCGGTTTGTAGGCCGGTGACAGGAATGGTTGCAACGGTGAAGTGACCCGGCGAAATGACCCACGGCCGTCTGACCACGCCGTCCGCACACCGTTTCGCCCTGGCCCGATGAAACCGTCCAACTTCCCACGCCGACGAAATGTAACCTGCCGACTTGCAACCAGTCACTCCGCCAAGGAAATGTCAGCACAGGTTACAACATGGAGGCATCAGAGCTGGACGTCGAAGCCTGTATCGCGCGGGTGCGCGGGGGCGATGAAGACGCCGCCCGGGACCTGCTTGAACATCTGCATCCCCTTGTCATCAAGATCGTCCGCGCCCACCTCCCACGCCGCACCGCCGAAGAAGACCTGGTCCAGGCCGTCTTCGCCAAGGTCTTCACCCGGCTGGATCAGTTCCGCGGTGAGGTCCCCCTCTCCCACTGGGTCTCACGCGTCGCCGTCAACACCTGCTTCAACGAACTCAATCGCGAACGCGTCCGCCCCGAACTCCGTCACGCCGACCTCTCCGAAGCCGAGGCGGAGATCATCCAGAATCTCCCCACCGAGACCGGTGAACCCCCCGCAGAAAAGGCCGTCGAAGCCCGTGAGATCATCGAGAAACTGCTCGCCGGCCTTTCCGCTCCGGATCGTCTCGTCATCACCCTGCTCCACCTCGAAGGCCGCAGCGTCGAGGACATCCGTCAGATCACCGGCTGGAGCACTCCACTCGTCAAGGTCCGCGCATTCCGCGCCCGCCAGAAGATGAAACTCCGCCTCAAGGCTTTACTCCGGGAGAAACCACTATGAGCCAGCTCGATCAACAACTCGCACAACTCCTCCGCGCCGCCGCCCAGGCTCCCACGCCCCCCTGCCCTCCACTCTCCTACGCCACCCAGACCCGCACCCTGGCCGCCTGGCGCGCCGCACGCTCCGAGGCCCTCGCCTTCATCCCCGCCCAGACCCTCCAGACCTGGCGCGCCGGTCTCGCCGCCGCCTTCGCCGCCGCCTCCCTCGCCGTCGGCCTCAGCTTTGTCGCAAACGATCGCCTCGATTCCGAACTCAGCGATCCCTATTTCGCCTCCGAACCCGGCGTCGCCGTCGCCCTCAACACCGGTTGGCTCCCATGAACGGTCTCACCCGCAACCGCATCGTCGCCTACCTCTCCGCCGTCTTCGTCGCCGGCGCCATGGCCGGTATCGCCGGCGGCTATCAGTGGGGCCGCCAAAGCGTCTTCAAACGGGGACCCAAACCCCCCGACATGGCCGCCCACATGATGGAACGTTTCCAACGCGAACTCTCCCTCACCCCGGATCAGGTCGGCAGGGTCGAACCCCTCATCCAGGACGCCGTCCAACGCGTCCGCGCACTCCACCGCGACAACTTCAAACGCACCGATGCCATCATGCAGGAGTGCAATTCCCAGATCGTCTCCCTCCTCGATGACCATCAGAAAACCCTCTTCGCCGCCATGGAGGATCGCCGCCGCAAATGGGTGAAGGATCGGTCCAGTGACGGCTCCCGCGGCGGACGCGGCCCCGGCGGCGGCCCAGCCCCGGAGGGCCCCCGTCCCGATGGCCAAGGCATCCCGAAACCAGGTCCCGATCCCCGATAGGTCGACACCGCTCCTTCCCCTTCCCTTCCCCCGGTTCCATGGCACGGTCTCGTCCGCGTTGAATACCGTTCTCCATTGGTTCCGCCGCGATCTCCGCATCTCCGACAACTCCGCCCTCCACGAGGCCTGGTCCCGCGGCGACCGGCTCGTCCCCGTCTTCTGCTGGGATGATGCCCTCCTCCAGGCTCCCGATGTCGGCCCAGCCCGCGTCGCCTTCCTCCTCCGCTCCCTCGATTCCCTCGCCAACAACCTCGCCGCACTCGGCCATCGCCTCGTCATCCGACACGGCCCACCCGACATCGAACTCCCCCGGCTCGCCCGCGAAACCCAGGCCACCGCCGTCTTCACCAATCGCGATTACGAACCCTACGCCCGCGAACGCGATGCCAGGGTCCAGGCCGCCCTCGCCGCCGCCGGCGTCGCCTTCCAGTCGTTCAAGGACTCCGTCATCTGGGAGGAACGCGAGATCCTCACCGGCGCAGGCGGTGTCTACAGCGTCTTCACCCCCTACTCCAAGGCCTGGAAAGCCCGCCCCTGGCCCACCCCACGTCCCCGGATCGGCCCTCCCAAACAGCCCGCCCCCGCTTCGCTCCAGTCCCTCCCACTGCCCGACAACCCCGATTCCCTCGGCCATCCCCTCGCCCAGGATCTCTTTCCCGCCGGCGAAAAGGCCGGTCGACAGGCTCTCGATGCCTTCGCCGAAAGTCGCATCTTCAACTACGCCCACGGACGCGATTTCCCCGCTGAACCCGATGGCACCTCGCGTCTGTCCGCCCATCTCCGGTTTGGCACCCTCAACATCCGCACCGTCCTCAAGACCCTCGACCAGGCCCGTCAACGCGCGGTCAACCCCGACCAGATCCGTGGCTGCGACATCTGGCTCTCCGAACTGATCTGGCGCGAGTTCTACATCCAGGTCCTCGCCAACCATCCCCATGTCGCCCGCGGCAGTTTCCGACCCGAATACGACCGGCTCGAATGGGAGGGGAGAAAGGAGTGGTTCGACGCCTGGTGCGTGGGTCAGACCGGTTACCCGATCGTCGACGCCGCCATGCGATGCCTCAATGCCACCGGCTGGATGCACAACCGGCTCCGGATGATCGTCGCCATGTTCCTCACCAAGGATCTCCTCATCTCCTGGCAACAGGGCGAACGCCAGTTCATGCGTCAGCTCGTCGATGGCGATCTCGCCGCCAACAACGGCGGATGGCAATGGAGCGCCGGCACCGGCACCGATGCCGCCCCCTATTTCCGCATCTTCAATCCGGTTTCCCAGGCCGAAAAGTTCGATCCCGACGCCCACTTCGTGCGCCGTTGGGTGCCCGAACTCCGCGACATCCCCGACAGCATCGTGCAGTCGCCCTGGGAAGATCCCCTTGCGCTGGCCGCCTCCCGCTACGCCCGCCCGATCGTCGAACACCGGATCCAACGCGACCGTTGCCTCGCCATGTTCCGCAAGGTGAAGAACCCCTCCTGAACCCGCCGCCCCAAACTTCGAACCCTCGAAACACCACCAAGAAACCGGGTTTGCCCACCCGCCCGACTTCTGGCTTCATCGCCCCTGCCGGATTTCCCGCCCCGATAGCTCAAATGGATAGAGCAGCGGTTTCCTAAACCGAGGATCCAGGTTCAATTCCTGGTCGGGGTACCACTTCCAAACCAACCACTTACATCGAAAACGACAGGTTGCCAGGCCTTGTTTTTCTTGATTGTTCCGACAATTTTCCGACAGTCGGAGGGGATGAATCCGAAGCAT
>CAZDYB010000522.1:0-3766 GCA_964509045.1 uncultured Akkermansia sp. | reverse complement strand
CCACGCCCCCGGTTTATCAGTCGCAGGGGGAATCCCGAGGATGAAAAGTTTTGTTGAAGTCGCGTGACACGGTTCATGGATGGAGGGTGGGCGTGGAGCGGGGACAGCCCGACGGGACTGAATCGCGGCGAGAGCCGTCCCGTCCGGGCGGGCATGTCCAGGGGTTGCCCGGGTCTGTCCCGTGTCTGCGTGATGCTTTCGATGATCGTTGGTTTTGGGATGGGGGCCTGGGCGGTGCCAGTTGAAGTCACCTTTTCCCATGATCCAAACCCACGCCCGGGACCGCTGAAAGGCATCGAGTCCCGTGCGGATTCCAATGGCACCTTTTCGTGGGGCATGATCCGGGTGGGGGATGTGATGACCGGGGTGGACCAGTTCGACTGGACGGGGGTGGAACAACGACTTGATGCCGCGGCGAGTCGCGGGCGCCATTCGATCCTCCGACCGGTCCTGAATGTCTGGGACCAGAGGAATCCGATCCCGGCGTTCCTGAAGATGATTCCGGGTGCGACCCATACCAACCACACGGGAGTTGTCTTCCCTGTTCACAGTCACCCGGCCACCCGCAGGGTGGTGGTCGATTTTGTCGAGGCGTTTGGACGCCGTTACGACGGAGATCCCCGGATTGGGTTCATCGAGATGGGGATGCTGGGGCAATGGGGCGAGGGTTGGTTCCCGAGGCTCCGTTCAGAAGTGTCGCTGGAGGTGACGCCCGAGGCTCGGCAGGAATTGTTCGAGGCCTATCAACGGTCCTTTCGCAAGACCCGACTCCTCATGTCAGGCACGAGGGAGGCTGCACGGGCACCGGAATCTGGTTTTCACGATGACGCCTTCGCCTTCTGGAAACGGCCCGGCTTAATGGATCGCAGCCTTGCTGAAGGCATCGTTGCGGACCGGTGGCGGATCGCCCCGGTGATTGGCCGGGTGCATCCTGAATTCGAGAGGCCGGGTGAGGTTCGCAACATGTCGACAGGGTTGGTGACCCCGGAACGGATCCGGGAGTGGATCGGGCGCGACCACCTGTCGTGCCTCCGGTTCAACGACTCGGGTGCGGTACCGGATCCGTATCGGGAATGGTTCATTTCAGGTGCTGCCCGGGCCGGTTACGACCTGCATCTGACGCAGGCGCGATGGGATTCAACCGCCGCCGGTTTCCATCTCCGGATTGCCCTGACCAACTCGGGCGTCGCTCCGTTCTACTATCGGTGGCCCATGGAGGTTGCCTGGGCGACGGACCGGACGATCCGCCAGACCTGGTCCATCGACGGGGACATCCGCACCGTCATTCCCGGGATGGGAGAAGTTGCTTTCGAATCCGTTGCGTCCCGGGACTTCCGCCCTGAGCCGGGCGCCCTGCTTCTGATGCGCATCCCCAACCCGTTGCCCAAGGGGCCGGCCATCGCGTTTTCCAATCCGACCCAGGATGCCGACATGGCGGGTTGGCTGACGCTGGGGACGACGGCGCCCTGAAGGGGATCGCAGTTGGAGGTGTGGGCGTTTCCGGGAATGGGGAGGGTACGGATCACCCGGGCGGCGGAGCGGGTTGGGCGATGAGGTATTGGGTGATCCGTTCGAGTTCCTGGCGGGAGATGGCGCCGAGATAGCGGGCGGCGAACCGGCCCTGGCGATCGATGATGAAGGTGGTGGGGATGGGGCCCTGGGCGCTGAACCGGGCGGCGAGGGAGTCGTCGACGATGGCGACGGGATAGGCGATGCCGAAACTCTCGGCGAACTTCTTCACGGCTTCGGTGCCGGCGGTGTCGATGGAGAAGCCGACGACGGTGACGCCGTCATTGGTGTGGGCGACGTGAAAGGCGTTGAGGTCGGGAATCTCGCGGACGCAAGGGGGGCACCAGGTGGCCCAGAAGTTCACGACCACCACACGGCCGGCGAGTTGGGCGGAGGACAGGACGGTGCCGTGGATGTTGGTGACGGCCCATTCAGGGGCCGGTTCGACGGTGATGGGGACCTGTCGGAAGGAGCCACTGCCACCGCCGGGCTTGAGGAACCAAAGGGTCACCACGGCGAAACACACGAGGAGACCCATGCGGGCTCCCCAGGAACGGCCGCGGGCGCCGGGATCAGAGGGTGAAGCGGTAGAGGAGGGCATCGAGTCCGGAGTGTTGGATGGAAAGGGTGGCTTCGCGTCGGACAATGGGCTTGGCCTTGTAGGCCACGCTGAGTCCGGAGAGACGCATCATGGCGAGGTCATTGGCGCCGTCGCCGATGACAATGGCTTGCGAAGTCGAACAACCCAGGGAATCGCACACCGACTTCACGCGGGCGGCCTTGGCCTGGGCATCGACGATGTCGCCGAAGACCTCGCCGGTGAGATGGCCGTTCTCGATGCCGAGGGTGTTGGCGAGGGTGTGATCGAGGTGGAGACGTTCCTTCAGGCATTCGGTGAAGTAGGTGAATCCGCCGGAAACCAGCACCGTGGTCCAGCCAACCGCACGGGCCAGGGTGAGCAGGGTCTCGGCTCCGGGCGAGAGTTGGAGTCGCTTTTCGTAGACCTCGGCCAGGGCGGAGATTGGCAGACCTTTCAGCAGGGCGACGCGTTGGCGCAGGGCGGAGGGGAAGTCGAGTTCACCCCGCATGGCGGCGGCGGTCACCGCGGCAACCGCCGGTTTCACCCCGGCCAGGTCGGCGATTTCATCGATGCACTCGATGGTGATGAGGGTGGAATCCATGTCCATGGCCAGGACCTTGAAGTCGGTGAGGTGCAGGACGGGATCGAGGAAGAAGGCGTCGCATCCGGCGGCATGGGCGGCCTCGATGAGTGCGGGATCGCCGCTCGTTTGGGTGAGGCGCAGGACGTCTGGCGCGGGCAGCGTTGCGAGGTCGGCATTGGCCCGGACCAGCCAGGAGTCGGCCTCGGATTCGAGGTCGGGTCCGATGATGATGAGGTCCTTCATGAAGGAGTGGGGAGACTGGGGGCAGGGTGCGGGTTGGGGCAAGCGGGGTTGCCGGTGGTGCCGCTTTCAGGCCGAACGGCGACCGGACGTCGCCGTCCCAAACCCAGCGGAGCGGCGGTGTTCGGTCGCTGTTCCAGTGGCGTCCGCTTTCCGAACGGCGGGTGGCGCTCGCCGCCCCGTCCGAGCTGGGTCAGGGCTTTGGTTGGACGCCGGTGATGGGAGGGAGTTGGAGGTCGGTGGGGGCGCGGCCGGTGGGAGGGCGATGGAACACGCCGCCGCCGGGAGTGAAGCCGTCGATGAACCCGCCGTGGCTGAGGAAGAACTGGCCATTTTCGACACCCATGAACCGGTCGAGACGATCGTTGCGGCCGGTGGGATCGTGGCTGAAAACGGCGCGGGTCAGTTCCAGCCACTGTCCGTCATCGGTCTTCATCCATTGATTGCCGTGAAGGGATTTGCGGAGGAGATGCCCGTTGTTGCCCCAGAAGTTCTCGCTGAAGCCGTGCATGCCGCGGAGGTAACCGCCTTCCTTGGGAGCGCGCCAGGCCGAGATGAGAATCCATTCCTTGCGATCCGGATGGAAGTAATAGCCGGCGAAGGTGGTGTGGGTGGTGTCATCGGGCGTGGCGGTGACGAGGAAGCGTTGGGGTTCACCGGTCTTCCACAGGTACTTGAGGTGGCTATGGCCGCCTGTGCCTTCGTTGCCGAAATCGCCGGAGTATACTCCCTCGCCCTTGCCGATCAACTGGACGCGATCCGCCGCGGCCACCTTGTTGCGGTCCACGCCTTCATTTCCGCTGTCCCAGACCGAGAAGATGATGCGGCGTTCGGTGGGGCTGTTGACCTGCATG
>CAZDYB010000521.1:0-3781 GCA_964509045.1 uncultured Akkermansia sp. | reverse complement strand
TCCCCAGCGGTTCGCCATGCGCCATCAGCATCCGTTCCCATCCGCCTGCCACCACCACCCCCAACGACTCCCGCAACAGCTTCGGATCCGTGCAGTACTTGTCGGGCAACAACTCCAGGCCGCGCCCCGCCAGGTTGACCACCGCATCCCCCAGCACCACAAGGTTCCGCTCCTTCATTCCCCACGCGGACTCACCCGGCGCACCTCCCGCCAGATCCATCCGCTCCCATCCCATCGGCCCCGCCCCATCGGTCGGCCACCGTCGATCCACTTTCACCCCCGGATCCACATCCGTCGCCGCCCACACCGGGCAACCCGCCCACGCCCGCCACGCCTCCGAATCCCGGCCGTGATTTTCATTGGTCAGGACAATCGCCACCGGACGGATCCCCGCCCCGAATGGCTCCCCCAACACCCCGGGCCATCCGATCGGATCAAACACCACCCAACCGTCCGCGCCTTCCACCGCGCACGACATCAGGTCCACCTTGTGTCGCGGACTGTATCCCCACCAACGCACCACCCCCGGCCACTCCTCGCGCCAGTCCGTCGCCATCACCCGCCCGCCATCGGCGGTCCCCGACCCGC
Organism: uncultured Akkermansia sp.; assembly: GCA_964509045.1. Classification (GTDB taxonomy): domain Bacteria; phylum Verrucomicrobiota; class Verrucomicrobiia; order Limisphaerales; family UBA9464; genus UBA6176. Next base: position 3,193 of record CAZDYB010000521.1, on the reverse strand, counting down.
TCATTTCCGATTGCCCCCGACCGGCCCCACGTCCTTGTCGGTCAATCCCGGGCTCTGGAACACGGTGCTGAAGGAACGGCTTGTCGCCGCATATTCGAATCCGGTCCCCGTTCCCGCCGCGCCGAACCGACCCTTGCGATCGATCGCGATGAAATTGATGGCGAGATCGAAGCCCTTGGGATCGAGCCGTGCGATGCGGCGGATGGTCTCGATGCAGGCGTCCTGCGGATGCAATCCCTGCCGCATGAACTCCACCACCAGGAACGAGCCGCAGTAGCGCATCACGTTTTCGCCAATGCCCGTCGCCCCGGCCGCGCCCACCTCGTTGTCCACGTACAGACCCGAACCCAGGATCGGTGAGTCGCCCACCCGCCCCGGGATCTTGTAACCCCAGCCACTGGTCGAACAGCCACCGAACAGGTTGCCGTCCGGCAACAACGCGACCAACGCAATGGTGTCGTGATTCGGAATCTTGGCGCCCTCCTTTGCACCCTTCTCCTTCGCCGCCTTCTCCTGCCCGGCCTTCCACTTCTTCCAGGCTGCCAATTGCCCCGGTGAAACCTTCGGCCCGGCCTCGAACCCGTGCTCCCGGGCAAACGCATTCGCACCTTCCCCCACCAGGAACACATGTCGCGTCGTCTCCATCACCCGACGCGCAATCGAGATCGGATGCCGGAATCCCTCCACCGCACCCACCGCTCCCGCCCGATGTCCCGGCCCGCTCATGATGCAGGCGTCGAGTTGGACCACGCCGTCCGCATTCGGGATGCCTCCCAACCCCACGCTCGGATTGCCCGGGTCAGATTCCGTCACCTGGATGCCCTGCTCCACGGCGTCGAGTCCGCCGCCGCCCGCCTCGATGACCGCCAACGCCTTTTCATTCGCCGGCTTTCCAAACGGCCAGGTCGACACAATCAACGGGGCCGTGGCCTGAAGTTGGGAGAGCTCGGGTCGCGGTGCGGCCTTGACGGAGCCGATGGCGGATCCCGTGGCAAGGGTGGCGGCTGTTGCGGTGAGGAATCGCCGGCGTGGCATGGTCGACATGCGCAAACCCTGCCGCCGTTCCCTCACGCCGGCAATTCTCAGAAGTGCATCTGGCCCGCCCAATGCACCCTGCATCCCATCCGGCCATCGGTTGAGTCGCCAAGCTTCCAATCCCTTACGCCATGAAAAACTGCCTCGGGTCCCTTCCCGGTCCGGTCCGGCTCCTGTTCCTGATCTTCGCCTTCTCCCTTGGCTCCCTCGCGCCCGGCGTCGCCCTCGCCCAATCCGCCCGGTACGCCCGGACTGCCGCCGAAGCCCCACCCATCGACGTCAAGATCGTCGTCACCAACCGGATCGACGTCACCAATGTCGTCGTGTACCCCGTCCCTTCCATCCTCCTCCCCGCGCCGGTCAATCGCGATGCCGGTTTTGCTGCGATCCCCTTGGTGTTCTCCGGCCCCACTCCGACTCCGGTCACAGTGTCCTTCGAACACTTGGGCGGCTCCGGAATCCCTGGCACCGACTTCGAATCTCCCCTTCCTGGTCCCACCGTTTATCCCATCGGCACCCTCTCCGTTCCCCTGGCCATTCCAATCCTCAACCCGCCCGAGACCGACCCCGAAACCGACATCCAGTTCGCCATCCACGTCCAGTTTCCCGGCCAGCTTCCCATCGTCCTCTCCCCGCTCGTCGTCCTCATCAATGCCGAACCGGAAGACCTCGCCGACATCCGCATCACCCAGGCCGCCGCCCCCGCCCAGGTGATGATCGACAAGAAGATCACCGTGACGGTCACCGCCGCCAACCTCGGTCCCAAGGCCGCCCGCGACATCCGGATCCAGGACCTGGTTCCCGCCGGGCTTACCCTCGATGCCCACGCCGCCGCCACCGGTGCCTACGTTCCAGCCACGGGGCTGTGGAGCATTCCCGCCCTCGCCAACGGTGCCAGCACCACCCTGACCCTCACCTTCAAACCCACCACCGTCGGCGGCACCTTCACCAACATCGCCACCCTCCAGGCCTCCGCCCCGCGCGATCCCGACGCCGCCAACAACCGCGCCGAACAGGTCCTCCAGTTCCAGGGTTTTGGCGCCTGCGGTGTCGCCCGGCTCTGCGCCATCTTCGGTGGCCCGCCCAATCCCAATGCCATCGTTTCCCTCGTCGGCCCGGTCCGCGTCAATGGCCGCGCCAATGACCTCGGCTTCTTCTGCTTCACCAACCTTCCCGCCGGCGAATACGACCTCACCGTCGCGCCTGCCAACGCCGCTTCCGGCATCAAGACCGTAACCCAGAAGGTCACCGTCGATGCCACCGGCGCCCCCATCGATGTCGTCTCGCCCTGGCTTGTGATTGCCGGGCGGCTGAGGCTGTCCACCACCAACGGCGTGCCCCTCCCCGGCATCACCGTCGAAGCCGTTGCCGGTGCCGAAAGGAAGCAGGCCGTCACCGATGCCCAGGGCGAATACCGCATCACTGGCCTTGGCGAAAAGGCCTACACCCTCAAACCCATCAACCTTCCTGCCGGCCTCACCAGCGCACCTCCTTCCATCGACATCGATCTTTCCCTCGGGACCGATCCCTGCCCGGCCCGCGCCGACTTCGTCCTGCGTGGCCGGTTCACCCTCACCGGCATCGTCCGCGCCTGCATCGCCCGCGGCGCACCCTTGCCATCCACCACCCTCACCCTCGCGGGGATCGACGTGACCTTCACCCAGACGATCCGGACCGGCATTGACGGCCGCTACCGTTTCACCGGACTTCCCCCGGGCCGCTACACCCTCACCGCTTCCCACCCCACCCACACCTTCGCCAACTCGCCGGTCAACCTCACCGTGGTCCGGGCTGACCTCACCCAGAACCTCGTCGGCATCCCCGGCATGCACCTCGGTGGCCGCGTCGTCACCCCCACGGGACAACCGTTTCCCGGAGTCGAGATCGTCGTGCTCGAAGCCCGCCAGAACCTGCCGCCCGTCCGACGCACCGCGACCACCGACGCCCAGGGCGAATGGATCCTCCCCAACCTCCCCGCCGCCCTCTACGAGATCACCCCCACCCCGCCCCAGGCCGGCTTCACCTTCAACCCGGCCTTCCTCCGCTTCGTCCTCGGCGGACCCGCGGGCAATTGCGGCAACTTCTCCACCTTCCGCGCTTCCCGCAACGCCGCTGAAATCGTCGCCATCGAAGCCGTCCAGGTCATCCAGGACTGGCA
>CAZDYB010000520.1:0-3805 GCA_964509045.1 uncultured Akkermansia sp. | reverse complement strand
CGATGAAGGCCGCTGTGCCACCGGCGCGCTGGGCGTTGGCGATGATGTGGAGCATGAGGGTGGTCTTGCCGGAGGATTCCGGGCCGAAGATCTCGATGATGCGACCCCGGGGAACGCCGCCGACGCCCAGGGCGAGATCTACGGTGAGGGCTTCGGTGGGGATGACCTCAATGGGACGTGCCACCTGGGAACCGAGACGCATGATGGCGCCGTCGCCGAAGGATTTGGTGATGGAGCTGATGGCGGCCTCCAGGTCGCGGGATTTCTGGGCGGCAAGCTTGGCGGCCTCGGCGGAGACGGGAGCCTTGGTTTCCTTGGCTTCCTCAGCCTTGGCAGCCTTTTCGGACTTTTCTGGAGCGCGTTCAGCAGCTTTGTCGGCGGGCTTGTCCGTGGACTTGTCGGCGTTTTTTTCGGCCATGGCGGGAGGCATCAGGTTTGTCTTTTGCATGCGGGACAGCGTGGCATCGGGGATCAGACATCCGTTGGGCTACCCACCCTTTCTTTTGGAAATCCCGAATCCCCGGCAGCGCCTGCTACCTCGCGTGGAGGACCAAGGTTACAGGGTCGGGCCGGATGTAAATTGGAAACCTGAACCGTTCCGCTTTCCGGACGAGGACGCCCGACGGATCACAAGGGACTGGTCAATGAACGGGGCCACGGTAGCGTTCTGGAAATCACATGAAGATTCCGATGCGCGCCCTGTTTCTGGCTTTGACTGGCCTGGGCACCCTCTTGATCCAGGCCGACACGGTCCGCATCTCGCTGCGGCAGGTGGCCGATGGCCTGGTCCAACCCACCGCCATGGCCGCGCTTCCGGACGGAAGCGCCCTGGTTGCGGACCAGGTGGGAGTGTTGCATCGGATGCGTCGGGGTGGCGGTTTGGAATCCGAGCCGGTATTGAGCCTCACCAACCGGCTTTCCAAACTGAACCATGGCTCCTTCGATGAACGGGGATTGCTGTGCGTGGCGATTCATCCCGGGTTTGCCAGCAATCGCCGCGTTTTCTTCGCCTACACCGTGCCGCGCCGGGCATCAGCTCCTGCCGACTTCGATTGCGCCCTCCGGATCAGCGAATTCCGGTTGCCCGCCGCAGAACCCCTCCGCGTCGATCCCGATTCCGAGAAGGTCGTGCTCGAGATCGATCATCCCTACTTCAATCACAACGGCGGCCGGCTGGCCTTCGGGCCCGACGGTTTCCTCTACATCTCCAGCGGCGATGGCGGCGGACCCAAGGGCTGTGACATCGGCAATGGCCATCCGCCTGAGGGCAACGGGCAGAATCTCCGCACCTTGCTCGCCAAGATCCTCCGCGTGGATGTCGACAAACCCGATGCCGCCCGCGGCACGACGTACCGGGTTCCGTCGGACAATCCGTTTGCAGACGGAAAGGGCGGCCTACCCGAGATCTGGGCCTATGGAATGCGCAATCCGTGGAGCCTCACCTTCGACCGGGCCGGTGATCGCGCCCTCTATGTCGCGGACATCGGCCAGATGCGTTGGGAGGAGATCAATGTGATCCGCCGCGGCGGCAATTATGGTTGGCCGTTGCGTGAAGGTTTCGAAGGCATGAACCGCGAACAACCCGCCCTGCCAGCCACTTCCCTGCCTGAAAAGGGTCTGCTCGGCGAACCCCTCGTCGATCCCATCGCCGTCTACAAGAACCCCAGCGGCTTCAAGGGTGATCCCGAGGCCCTCGGGATCAGCATCACCGGCGGATATGTGTATCGCGGCAAGGCGTTGCCCGGGTTGCAGGGCCATTACGTCTTCGGAGATTGGTCCGGTGCCCAGGGCACACCCCAGGGTCGGTTGTTCGTGGCGCGGCGTCCGGCGGATGGTCGTGGAACCTGGAAGATCGACCTGATCCGGGTGGAAGGCCCCGGGAAAATGTTCGGCTGTGTCTGCGCCCTGGGCGAGGACAACGATGGCGAACTCTATGTGCTTTCCAACGGTTCGACTTCGCTTCGCCCGGGTCGGGGCAAGGTTTGGCGCCTGGAACCCGATCCCGCCGGGGCTGCCGGGGGGCAGTAGACTTATACAGAGGCAGAAGCGAAGAGGGTGTCCGCCCGGGAGCGCGGACATTCTTGTCCGCATTCGAGGAAGGCATCGAGGTGCGGGATGAATCCCGCGCTCCCGGGGGCGGGGCTTCCCTCCTTTGCCATGTATTGGCGAGTGTCACTCGCCGGTTGATCCAACGGCAACCGAACGTTGCCGCTCCGTGCGTCCGTCCGGAATCAGTCCCAGACGACTTTCAGGCCTTGAACTGGAACCGGGTGTGCACTCCCGCGCCGTCGATCGCGGCAACCCGTCTTCCATTGGCCGCCAGATGGGTCAGGACCTTGAACACGGTCTCTGCCCCCTCACCACTTCCAATGCCGACAGCAATCTGTTCGGCAGTCAGCGTGGAGTCAGGATTGGACTGCAAATGGGCGATGGCCCGGGCCTGCAGACTGAGAACCGTTGCAGCAGCCTTCTTGCCCGCCTCCACACCGGGCTGATGATAGGCATTGATCCGGATGAGCGAGGCGTACAGGCCCACCGCTCGCTCAAACAGCGCGATCAACGATCCCACCGTGAAGGGCGTCACTTCTCCAACCGTGAGCGTGATGCTCTGACGCCCCTTCTCATAGAGGGCATCCCGGGTTCCGAGGAAAAATCCGGTGAGGTAATCCCCGCTCGTAACCCCCGGATCCACTTCCATCCCCGGGCCGGACCGATCCCGGAGCACCTCGATGAACACGGCGAAGAAGTTGTTCACGCCTTCCCGCAGTTGTTGAACATAGGCGTGCTGGTCCGTGGAACCCTTGTTGCCGTAAACCGCAATGCCCTGGTTCACGATGCGTCCGTCCACATCCAGTTCCTTGCCCAGGGATTCCATCACCAACTGCTGGAGGTACCGGGAGAAGAGTTCGAGCCGATCCTTGTAAGGCAACACCACCATGTCCCGCGCCCCCCGACCTTCCCCCAGGAAATGCCAGGCCAAGGCCAGTTGCGCCGCCGGGTTGCGACCCACTTCCGCCACCCGGGTCACTTCATCACAGGCACGGGCTCCGGCGAGGAATCCCTGGATGTCGATGCCCTGCAAAGCCGCGGGAAGTAGGCCGACCGCACTCGTTTCGCTGGTCCGGCCGCCGACCCAATCCCACATCGGGAAACGCCGGAGCCAGCCTTCAGCAATGGCATGCCGGTCGAGATTGCTGCCGACGCCGGTCACCGCGACGGCGTGCTGGGCAAACTTCAAGCCGATGCGCGCATAGGCTGCGGCGGCTTCGAGCATGCCGTTCCGGGTTTCCGGGGTGCCGCCCGACTTCGAAATCACCAGGCAAAGGGTCCGGCCCAGGCACCCTTCCAGCCGCGCCAATACCCGGTCCATGCCGTCGGGATCCGTGTTGTCGAAGAAATGCGGCGTCAACCGGTCGGTGCCCGGATGTCCCAAGGCGCTGGCCACGAATTGCGGCCCCAGCGCGCTGCCACCGATGCCGATGATCAACACGTCGGTGAAGGCTCCTTCGCTCCCCTTGACCACTCCGCCGTGGACATCCGCCACGAAAGCCTGGATTGCCGAGAGCGTATCCTCGATCTCCGCTCGCAGGGATGGCTCCGGGGCTAGGGCTGGATTGCGCAGCCAATAATGACCAACCCGACGCTTTTCGTCCGGGTTCGACACCGCGCCCTGCTCCAGGCTCGCCATCGATTCGAACGCCAATTGCATCGGACGTTCCATCACCGCGAGGTATCCATCCGGAAACTCCACCCGGCTCAGATCCAGGGCCAGTCCCGCCGCCGGATACTCGAAGTAGCAGGCCTT
>CAZDYB010000519.1:0-3805 GCA_964509045.1 uncultured Akkermansia sp. | reverse complement strand
GCCCTCGAACGTTCCGCCGACCTCTCCGGCGGCGGTCAGATCAATCTCGCCAACCTCACCGACGGACTCCGCGCCGAACGCGAACAGGGCATCACCATCGACGTCGCCTACCGCTACTTCGCCACCCCACGCCGCAAGTTCATCGTCGCCGATACCCCCGGCCATGTGCAGTACACGCGCAACATGGTCACCGGCGCCTCCACCGCGAACCTCTCCATCGTCCTCGTCGATGCCCGCCAGGGCGTCATCGAACAGTCCCGGCGCCATACCTACATCGCTTCCCTCCTTCGCATCCCCCACCTCGTCATCGCCATCAACAAGATGGATCTCGTCGGATGGAGCCGGGAACGCTTCCAGGAAATCCGCGATGAATTCGAACGGTTCCTCCCCCTGCTCGACATCAAGGACGTCAAGTTCATCCCCATCTCCGCCCTCAACGGCGACAATGTCGTAGCGCCCTCCCCACACACACCCTGGTTCGAAGGCCCCACCCTTCTCGGTCACCTAGAGTCCGTCCACATCGCCAGCGACTGGAACCTCCACGGATTCCGATTCCCCGTTCAATGGGTCAACCGTCCCAACAACCCCCGCGACCCCGCCCTCCACGATTTCCGCGGCCTCAGCGGCCAGATCGCCGGCGGCATCGTCCGCACCGGCCAACGCGTCATGGTCCTCCCCTCCGGCCTCAAGAGCACCGTCGAGGAAATCTGGACCTATGATGGTGCCCTCCCCGAAGCCTTCTGCCCCCAGGCCGTCACCCTCCGTCTCAAGGACGATCTCGACATCTCCCGCGGCGACATGATCGTCGGTCTCGACAACCTCCCCGGCATGTCCACCGATTTCCACGCCAGGGTCTGCTGGATGCATCCACGCCCACTCGTCCCCGGTCGCAAGTACCTCCTCAAACATACCTGCAATACCGTCCAGGCCGTGGTCAGCGCCATCGAACACCGCATCGACATCCACACCTACGACGCCCAACCCTCCCCCGCCGAACTCGCCATGAACGACATCGGCGAGATCCGCATCAAGACCGCCAAGCCCCTCATCTACGACGGCTACGGCACCAACCGCCTCACCGGCGCCTTCATCCTCATCGAACCCGGCACCCATCACACCGTCGCCGCCGGCATGCTCCACGCCCCCACCGAAGCCGTCCGCCCCGAATACAACGACTTCGCCATCTGAGCCCGGGAGCGCGGCATCCATCCCGCACCCCCCACCCACTTCATCCCCCCGGGAGCGCGGAATTCATTCCGCACCCCCCACCCGCTTCATCCCCTGGGGACAGGCTCCCCGAAGCCCTGGATGCAACCAGACGCTCCATGCAGACCCGCCGGGAAACGGCGTAATCCCGCATTCCCTCATGGCGATCCTCCGTGTCCTTGTCCCATCCTCCGAAGGCAACGGCATGAGCACCTCCAACGCCTCTGGTCGCACCCCCTTGTCCGTCCCCTTCATCATCACGATGGAGGCCTGTGAACGGTTCTCCTACTACGGGCTGGTCGCCATCCTGATGCTGTACCTGAAGAACGAACTCAGACTCGGCGAAGCCCACGCCAAGGAAGTCGTTCACCTCTTCAAGACCGGCGTCTATTTCCTTCCCCTGCTCGGCGGATTCCTCGCCGACCGTTTCCTCGGACGCTACCGCACCATCCTCGCCCTCTCGGTCTTCTATTGCCTCGGCCACGGCTGGATCGCCCTGACTGACGCGTCCCGCAGCGGCCTGTACGTCGGCCTCGCCCTCATCGCCCTCGGCGCGGGTGGCATCAAACCCTGAGTGTCCGCCTTCGTCGGGGACCAGTTCGGTCCGGCTGCATCCACCAATCTCGCCCGGGTCTATGGCCTGTTCTACGCCTCCATCAACTTCGGAGCCATGTTCGGTTTCGGCCTGGTTCCCTGGATCCGGGACCATCACGGCTACGGCTGGGCCTTCGGCATCCCTGGCCTGTTCATGGGGATCGCCGCTGCCGTCTTCTGGGCCGGCTCAAAGCATTATGTCCGTGTCCCGGTCCAACCCGTGATCCGCGGAGACAACCCGGCCAACCCGAAGTCCACCGGACGCTCGGACCTCGCCTCGGTGGGCCGGATCGCCCTCGTCCTGCTGCCCGTGCCCGTCTTCTGGGCGTTGTTCGACCAGATCAACACCAGCTGGGTCGTCCAGGGCGAACGCATGACGCCGTTCTCGGTACTCGGATACCGGGTCGATGCCGAACGGATCCAATCGATCAGCGCGTTGCTGGTCCTGATCTGGGTACCGATCCTGACCTTCGGGGTGTATCCCTGGATTGATCGACGCGGCTGGAGGTTTCCGGCCCTGGCGCGCATGGCAGCCGGCATGGGATTCGCCGCGGTGTCCTTCGTGATCTGCGCCGCGTTGCAACACCGGATCCAGGGCGGCGCAACCCTCAGCCTGATGTGGCAGGTGGTGCCCTACATCGTTCTGGAGCTGGGAGAAGTCCTCCTGAGCGCCACGGGACTTGAGTTCGCCTATGCCCAGGCGCCCGAAAGATATCGGAGCCTCGTGATGAGCCTGTGGCTCCTGTGCACCGCCCTCGGCAACTTCCTCGTCGCCGTCATCACCCGGATCAACTCCACCTGGGTCCACGCCACGGGCACCACCGAGTTCCTCTTCTACGCCGCCCTCATGATCCTCGCCATGGGCGCTTTCATCGGTCTCTCCCGCCAGTTTGCCCGCCGATGAGCGATGACTGCCGCGAGCCTGTCCCACCAACCGACGGTGAGGGCACACCTCGCGGTTCAACGTGCCGGCGCGGCACGTCGGGTGGCCTGACGGTTGCGCTACTTTCGGAACACCGCAGGCCCAGCGCTCCCGAAGCGAAACATACTGATGCCTCGCGTCGATCCGCCCGGGAGGGCAGGCAGGTGACCAAGTCAGACGTCACCCAGTTGTTGCAGGCCCTGGACGCTGGAAATCACGCCCAAACGCTCAGCCGGATCCATGCAGCAAGGAGGGATGTTGCGGCGCAGCAGGTTTTTCGCAGGCCGAAGCGTGAGCGAAACACGCATCCGAAACTGATGTGTAACGAGCGAACGACGATGGCATTACGGATGAACATCCAACCCTCGCCACACAGTTCCGAAATGTCGCCGGTGGGAGGAGATGCGGAAGGAAACCGTGGTGAAAGGTCATCCCGTGAATCCCGTCCGGGCATCCCCGGGTCGAAAATCCACACCGAGCGTTTACTTCGGCTTCGGGTGCAGGCCAGAGTCCCCTACCCACGGGGAAACTCACATTCCGCGGGCGCAGCAAGAACCACCGAACCTCTCAAAATCCATGGGCGATCGATCCCCGAAGGCAAACCAGAAGAAATCCTCCCAAAAGAGTGCCGCAGCCTCCTCTTCTGCCGCAAAGAAGAGTCAGGCCATCGCTGACAAGAAGGCAGTCTCCGGCAAGAAGAAGTAACCGGCCATCCGCGCCGGCGTTCCCGCGACCGTGCCGGGACGCCGGCTTTCCTTTGCGAAGCCCAAGAGCAGAAACCGGCCCGTACCAGTGCCGGTTTCTGTTCTTTCAACCCGTGGCCCACCGGGCTTGAACGGTGCGACTCCCCGCCACGCCGTAGAACGCACCGGCCATGTGCGACGTCACCCAGTTGCTCCATGCCTTGGACGCCGGTGATCCGAAGGCCGCCGACCAACTGCTGCCGCTGGTCTACGAGGAGCTCCGCAAACTCGCGGCGGTCCGCATGGCGCAGGAGAAGCCGGGCCAGACGTTGCAGGCCACCGCCTTGGTGCACGAGGCGTGGCTGCGACTCGTCGGCGATCAGGCCCCGGAATTTCACGG
>CAZDYB010000518.1:2916-3810 GCA_964509045.1 uncultured Akkermansia sp. | reverse complement strand
CCCACAAGCCGAGCTTGCGCGGAACAAGTTGGAGAAGGGCTTTCCCGATGCGGATCGCTACATCCTGGCGGTCACCAAGACTCTCACTCTCGAAACGCTCCAAAAGTTTGGTCCCAAGTGGGAGGTCTGGGATCCGGATCGATTGACCGGCATCGCCACCCGCATTCGACCCAAGGCGGATGCCATTCAGTTGGTTCAGCGCTACTTCGGTCAGGCCCAGGCTCGCCGACTTTTCCCTTGGACACCGGGCCTGTGGGTGAAGTGGCAGGACTACTTCCAAACCGAACTCGCGGAGCCGGGCCTGGCGTTTCATCACCGGCTGCCATTTGTCCCGATGGGAGACCTGCTGGAGCAGATGATCGAATTTGCCGGGGCTGAGGAGAAACGTGTGGCGGTGTTGAGGGGGACTGGCGGCCAAGGCAAGAGCCGGGTTGTGCTCGAACTGGCCCGTCGCCTTGGGGAATCACCCGATCCGATTCATGTCCAATTCCTCAATCCCGGGGCCGAGGCCGTGACCCCGGACGATCTGGATCTGCTCAGCAATGACCCTGATCCGACATTGCTGGTGGTGGACGATGCCGACCGGCATTTGATATCGATGGCTCAGATCGCACGTGCGATCTCTGCGAACAACAACGTGCGGTTGATGGCAGCGGTCCGTCTGTCGGCAGAGCCAGCCGTCCGGAAGGCATTGCTGGACGCAGGTCATGACGCGGATTGGGTGGTCCGGTTCGAGATCCCAAGATGGAAGAAGTCCTGGATCCAGCAGTTGGCTGATTCGGCCTTGAGCCCGGATTGCCGCCCCCAGATTCCCCGTCTTGCGGAACTGTCCGACCGATCGCCGCTTCTGGTGGTTCTGGGATCCGCCATGGTCCGGGCGGGGTTGTTTCCGGA
>CAZDYB010000518.1:0-2906 GCA_964509045.1 uncultured Akkermansia sp. | reverse complement strand
TGACCCATGAGGTCTTCGAACAACGGGTATTGGATGGCCTGTTGAAGGACGTGCTGGAGCAACAACCGGAGCATCAACGCGAACTCTTTCGCCGCCTGTGTCAGGTGCTGGCCTTCATCGGTCCGGTTCAACGGAATCCCGCCTTGCTTGAACGGATCACCAGGCTGCTTGAGGAGAGCGCACTGGATATTGATCACGCACTCGACGTGCTGATTTCCTCGGGATTGGTGGTCGATGGGTCCGATGGACTTCAACTGCATCCGCCCCTTTTCTCCGATGCGTTGCTTCGTCAGGTATCGGTCAATGGGTCGGGCCAGCCCTCACTTCTCGCGAGTCGGCTGGCCGCTTCCCTGGATTTCTCGGAGTTCCCATCGCTGCTCAGGAACCTCAGCATTGCTGACTGGGAAGCATCCGCGGGATCCACCGCCGGGGCGGAGGGGTCGTTGATGAACTCGGTTTGGAGCACCCTTCTGGACCGCCTGCGGGACGGCACGCCGGACGAACGACAGACCCTTCTTGAAGCCTGGATTCCGACTGCGGGTTACCAACCTCTGCGCAGCCTGGAATTGGTCCGATGGGTACTGTCGGAACCCCGTGCTGAATCGCGCGGTGATGCTGATGAAATCCACCACTTCGATGATGCCCCGGCCGGAACCGGGCTTTACTCGGCGGCCCGATACGACATCGGAGTCCTCACCGTGGCAGCTCAGGCACTTCTGCCTGTCGTTGTCTGGCATCCGAATCGTGCTCAGGAGGCTTTGGATTTGCTTTGGGAGCTGGGCGGCCGGATCCCGTCCGCCGGATCAGAAGCCACCGGACATCCCATCAACCTCATCGCCAAGGCAGCCTCATTGGGCATCAACAAACCCTGGGAAGCTTCAGAATCGGTGCTTGCCTGGCTGGAAGCTCGTTTGGGGAAAGGCCACGAGACGGACAGCCGATTCCTCACACCCGGAGTTTTCTCCGCCTTGCTCAAGCCGTTCCTCGCCCGAGTCGTCGAGCAAGACTGGTGGGATGGCACTCAGTTCCGATTCCAACCGTTTCTGTTGGATCCCGACCGCATGTCGATTCTGCGGAAACGCGCCATTGCCTTGATCAATTTGTGGCTGAGATCCAATGACGCAGTGCGGATTCGGGAAGCACTTCCCTGCATCCGGATCGAGCTGGAGCCGATCCGGGAGTTGCGTGGCTTCCCTCAGGAATCGCCGCATGCACTGGCCTGGCAAAAGCAATCCTTGGCTGCCTTGGATCAGTTCGCGTCCACGTTACCCCTTCTCACCGAACATCCGTTCGTGCTTGTCGAGATGGGTGAGTTCCTCGGGCTGGGAGCCCTTCGCAGAGCCACCCCGGAATTAGCCAACCGCTGCCGGGAACTGCTGAAGCGGATCCCGGACACCTTCGAACTGCGTCTGATCCGGGCGATCTCCTGGAACCGGTTTGATCCTGGCTTTGCTGACGAATCATTCACCGACCCCGTCGCTCGCGAAGACGCGCGATGGCAACATCGTTTGCAGCAACTGGCGGGGGTTGCGGGTGAATGCCTCCACCGTTGGCCCACGGCTCAATCCCTGTGCGAGGGCCTTGCCGGCTGGGTTGAACGTGCACGAAATGCGGGTGTATCCATTCATCTCCGGGACATCGGCGATGCCCTCGCATCGCGATCTCCCGCGTTTGCCATCGAACTGCTGGAGGCCCTGCTCGCCGCATCCTCGGATTCACTCGATGACCTGCTGGTCGTGGTTTTCTCCAAGGTGTCGGAGCAATCCCCGGACGCCTTGGATGCCCGTTTGCCTGCGCTCATCGATGCCTGTCCACCTGGGCGGATTGTGAAGTGGATCGACAGCCTGGGATTCAGGGCAAGGGATTCGCGGCAGTTTCGGCCCGCGGAGATTGCAGCGTTGGAATCCATCGCGTCCCGGCCGGATGAATCCATCGTCTGGAGGCTCACTGAGTTGATTGAAGGGTTGAGCAACCGCGACCCCGCCCTGGCCCGTCGGATTCTCCGGATGCTCCGGCCCACCACGCAGGCGTCGGCGGACCGGATGCTCAGTGCGCTCGGTGTTGTTTTGGAATCCCAACCGGACGGTGACCCGGAGGAACTGGTCGGGTCACGCCTGACCACACTGACCACCGCCGGACTGGCCTGGTTGAATTCGGGTCACTTGATTCAGCCGATTCTGGAAGCGGCTCCGAAGGCGGCCTACCGAAATCTTGCCGCCCAAGTGGAGGCGGGTGCGGGCCCTGACCTGCGTCATCTTGAATTCAGTGTGCTGGTCTTGGGATGGATCGAAGATTCCAACTTTCTGGATCGGGAATGCGACCGGCTTTGGAACCGGGGGTTGGTCGCTGGATCCAGGCGTGCCGCGAGCGTGCACCTGCTCCATTCACTCATCGGGGCCGACCGGCTTTGGGCGCATAAACGGCGTCAGGGGTTGATTCAATCGGCTATGTCGTCGATGGAATTGCTCCAGGCGGTTGAAGCGGTCTTTCCCCATTACGGGCAACTCGTCCTGATTTGGCCGGATCTTGCCGGGCTGGCACTGGGCCGGGCCACCGAGATGGAATCCCTGGATCCTGTGTCGAATTGGCTCTTCGAATCCATCATGGGCGATGGGCGTTCGTGGGAGGAGGGTCAGCCCGTATCCGAGTTTGCCAGTGTCGTGAACCGGGCGCAGGACCTTTCGAAGCTGCACTCGGATCATCCTGCGCTCTCTACGCTGTACCGTAGGATTGCCGAAGCGGAGGCAGCCCAGAACGAAGAGCACCGGAAGGAGCATCAGCGCAGGATCGATTCCTTGAACTGAGCTGGAGTCTCGTGACCTTGTCTGCCACGGGGTGTTGGAAGCCGACTTCACCCTCCCTCCGCGATTCCCCCGAGCACTTCGGCCAGGTAGCGCAATTCCTGG
>CAZDYB010000517.1:2269-3813 GCA_964509045.1 uncultured Akkermansia sp. | reverse complement strand
GCCGTGACGGTGCCGTTCACGTCCAGCGCGGTGGCGGGGTTGTTCTTGCCGATGCCCACCCCGCCGGCGGCGCGGATGAGGAACTGGTTGTTGGCCGTGGAGGCGAAGTCGGTGAAGTTGTGATCAGCCCAGACGAAAGCGCCATTGTGGTTGGCCTTGGCTTGAGTGCCCGCCGCGAAGGACAACACTCCGGCGGCGGTATTCCTGAATCCACCCGGAACCATCGAATCAATGCCGCTGGCGGTATTTCGCTCTCCACCGGCGACGGTTGCTCGGAAGCCGGCGGTGTTCCCTTCGCCTCCTCCCACCGCGCCGAAGCTGTCCGTCACCTGGTTGATAACTCCTTCTCTGCCTCCGCCGGCAATGGTCGCTCCCCGAGCGCCGCTCACGAAATTCCCGCTGTAGCCCCCGATGACATTCACGCCCTGTCCTATGGTCGGGTTATCCACATACTCCAGCCTCAGGCCGCGGTTTCCGTTCACCTTGAATTCCAGCGGCAGGTTGTCCGTGGTGCCGAGGAACGCGCCGTTGGTCGGGTTGGCCCCCGCGTTGCCGGTGCGGCTCCAGGCATCGGCCGAACCGGGGCTGCCCTGGGGTCCGGTGGGGCCTGCGGGGCCGGTTGCGCCGGTGAGACCGATGGGACCAATAGGACCGATGGGACCCGTGGGACCGGCCACACCGGGGAGCCCGTTGGTGCCATTGGTGCCATTGGCTCCCTTGTCGGCGAGGAGGTCCCAGTTCGCGCTGCCGATCACCGGGGCGGCGTTGGAACTGGCTGTCTTGGCGAACCAGGAGGCGCCATTGCGGACCACGGCGTCACCGAGCACGTAGTTGCTGGTGCCGGTCCAGGTGCCGCGCCAGGTGAGTCCGCGGGGGCCGGTGGCTCCGGTGGGGCCTGCGGGACCGGCGACACCTTGGAGGCCGGTGGGACCGATGGGACCAATGGGACCGATACTGCCAATGGGGCCAATCGGTCCCTGTGGGCCGGCCACCCCGGGGAGGCCTTGGGCACCGGCAGGGCCGGTGGCTCCCGTGGCTCCCTTGTCCGAGATGAGGTCCCAGGCGATTCCGACGGCCGGCGTGACGCCGGTGCTGCCGATCTTGGCGATCCAGGAAGCACCGCCGTCGGAGACGGCGTCGCCGTTGGCGTAGGAGGTGCCCGCGAGCCAGGGGCCGCGCCAGTTCACGCCCTTGGGGCCGGTGGGTCCCGTGGGACCGATGGGACCGATGGGACCGATGGGACCCATAAGGCCGATAGGACCCTGAGGGCCGGTGGCGCCGGTGAGGCCGATGGGGCCTTGGGGGCCCACTGGGCCTGTGTTGCCCGGGACACCCTGAGGCCCAACCGGGCCAGTGGCACCAGCCAGACCGTTGGTGCCGGGGTCACCCTTGGGTCCAAGGGGACCGATAGGACCCTGAGGGCCGGTGGCGCCGGTAAGGCCGATGGGGCCTTGGGGGCCCACTGGGCCTGTGTTGCCCGGGACACCCCGAGGCCCAACCGGGCCAGTGGCACCAGCCAGACCGTTGGTGCCGGGGTCACCCTT
>CAZDYB010000517.1:0-2169 GCA_964509045.1 uncultured Akkermansia sp. | reverse complement strand
GGGTCCCACCGGTCCCACCGGTCCCACCGGTCCCACAGGTCCCACCGGTCCCAAAGGCCCCACCGGCCCCGGCACCCCATTCACCGCAAACAGCGCATACGGCGTCGCCGTGAGTGGCTGCCTTGGGGAGAGGACGGTCCATGCCGTGGCACTGCCGGCGGGCCGCACCGCAATCTCCAGCCAGCGCGCATCTCCGGCGAAGGGGGACAGTCCGAAATCAAGGGTGGTGTGGAACACACCTTCCGTCACGGTGACGGGGGCATTGGTGAGGATGGGACCCACCTGCAGGCCGTCGGCGGACGCGTCGAGGAGGCGGAAGCGGAACTCGAAGTTGCCGGTGACGGGCGAACCGGACTCGCCCAAACGACCCTGATAGGTGAATCCGGACGAGACCGGCGATGCCGCGGCGAGACGTACGGCTCCACCGGCCAGGAGTCCGGCGGCGGTGAGGATCACGAGGAGTTGTTTCATGGGAAGTTCTCGGGAAATGGGGGAAATCAGGGACGGACGAGTCGCAGGAAGAGCGTTTCCGCGGCGGCGGGCAGGGTGACGGGGTTCTGGGTTCCGCTCGGGGCATTGCGCCAGGCGCCTTCGGGGGCATCGGCCTCCTGGAGGACGAACCCGGCGATGGCGGGTGTCCACGAGACGGTGACCACGGCCTCGGAGGAAACGATCTGCAGGGTGGGCCCGTCCACGATCACGACGCGGGTCAGCAAGCCCGGCCACAGCCCTCCATCGAGGGTGTACTTGCCCCCGGACAGGCTGCCGGCATCGGGTTGGCCGGCCGTGCCGGCGAGGGTGTAGGTGCCCGCGGAACTGAGGCCACCACCGCCATCGATGGACGCCGGGGCGACGCTCAGGCCGGAGGTCTGGGCCAGGACGCGGAAGCCGGCCGCGAGGCCAAGCGCCAGGGCGCAGGCTGAGGTTCGGGGAACAACGCGGCGATTCATGATCTACCCCGTTCTATGAAAAGGGAGCGGATCCGTTAGCGGCGGAAATCAGATTTCTTCGCGGCGAACTTCCCCACTTCAGAGTCCCAGCCGATGTCCCGGATAATCGGGGTGGCGTCGCCTGAACTCGCGCCACTTCACCATCCACTCGGGTCGGGCCAGTCGCGCGAGTCCGCCGCCGGGATGGACCACGGCTCCGGCGTCGATCTCGCTGAGGAGCCGGGCGCCTTCCGGGTCGAGGTTTGGTACCGGCAGGGCCGCGGCGAGGTCGACCAATTCGATGTCCCGATCGAACCAGCCGCTCACGATCAGGGTTCGACCGTCCGGCGTCGCTTCCAGTCCGTTGATGCCGCCGCCCCGTCGCAGGGGCGGACGGAGGCGCATGCCGGTCCGCCGGTCCCAGAACTGGATGATGCCGAGGCGATCGCCGGTGATCACCCAGGGTTTTCCCGGGACGAAGCAGGCGGCCATGATGGCCTCGGCGTGGGGCAGCATCGGGCAGGCGAGCCGTGCCTCCTTCCAGTGCCAGACCTGGGCGAGCCCGCCGCCGCCCGCGGTCAGCAGCAATTCCCCGGCTTCATCGAAGCGCGAGACGAAGGGCCAGCCCACGTATGGAATGGCCGGAGGGGTTGCGGCACCCGTGGAGGTGTCATGGAATCGGATCTGCATCTCGCTGGCCCCGACGGCGCGCACCACGGTGTTCCCGTGGAAGGACAGGGCCAGCGTGGTGGACAACCGCTCGTGCGGAGGGATGAGTTCGCGGGCGTTCGCGCGATCAAACAGCTGGATCCGCTGGTGGAATCCCCAGGCGGCGAAGATCCGTCCGTCCGGGCTGTAGGTGCATTCCCCGCTGTTCTGCGATCGCGCCTCCTCCGCGTCCACCCCCAGATGGAAGAGCTCGCGGACCGCGCGCGTCTGCACGTCGATCTCGACCCCTTGACCGCCCGCGCACAGGACGCCCACCCACCGACCCGAAGGATGCCAGGCCAGGCTGCGCGGCTCCGAAGGCATGGGGATCGGGTCGGAGACCCGGGTGCCGGCGGCAAAATCCCACAGCTGCACATTGCCGGTGCCGCCCGTCGGCCCCGTGCCTGAGTCCAGTCGTCCGGGGACGGTGCTGACGGCCAGGGCCAGCCCCGTGCCTGAAGGCCGGAAACGGGCGTCGAGGATCCAGCCATCGGGCTTCAGTTCGGGACCGGCGGGTTGTCCCGTGCGGATC